>JAVXFZ010000005.1:0-74365 GCA_036657595.1 Odoribacter sp.
CTTATATGAAATTGAAGCATATTTATGTTATTTAATTCTATTGAATTTTTATTGTTTTTACCAATTGTATTTATTCTCTATTGGTATTTTTTAAATAAAAAATTACAATTACAAAATTTATTTATTGTAATTGTAAGCTATATTTTTTATGGTTGGTGGGATTGGACTTTTTTGCTTTTAATATTTTTCACTTCAATATGTAGTTATTTTAGTGGGCTATTAATAGATAGATATGCTAAAATATCTATAAAAAGAGGAATTTGCGCAGGGAATATTATTCTTAATCTATCTATTTTAGGTGTATATAAATATTATGATTTTTTTGTTGATAGTTTCATTTTAGCTTTTCACCATTTAGGTATTCATTTGTCGGAACAAACGTTAGGGTTAGTTCTTCCTGTTGGAATTAGTTTTTATACTTTTCAAGCTTTAAGTTATACAATAGATGTATTTAGAAAGAAATTATCGGCAACAACAGATATAATTTCTTTTTTTGCCTACATAAGTTTTTTCCCACAGTTAGTTGCGGGTCCGATAGAACGAGCAACAAATTTGTTGCCTCAATTTAATAAAAAACGTATTTTTCAGTATGATTTGGCAGTGGACGGAATGCAACAAATATTATGGGGCTTTTTTAAAAAGATCGTGATAGCAGATAACTGTGCTAAATATGTGAATATCATCTTTCAGGATTATCAATCTCAGAGTGGAGCAACATTATTACTTGGGGCAATATTTTTTACATTTCAGATTTATGGAGATTTTTCAGGTTATTCTGATATCGCTGTCGGTACTGCAAAGTTATTTGGAATTCGATTAATGCAGAATTTTAGAACTCCTTATTTTTCTCGTGATATAGCAGAATTTTGGCGGAAATGGCATATTTCGTTGACTACTTGGTTTCGTGATTATGTTTATATTCCGTTGGGAGGTAGTAGAGTGGGGCAATGGAAAATAATTAGAAACACATTTATTATTTTTTTATTAAGTGGGTTGTGGCATGGAGCAAATTGGACATTTGTTATGTGGGGTATGTACCATGCCTTGTTATTTGTGCCATTACTACTTTTAAGAAAGAATAGAAAAAATATAGATGTGATTGCTCAAAATAGAATTTTCCCAACATTTATAGAATTTTCCCAAATGTTATTGACCTTTATTCTTGTTGTTTTTGGATGGATTATTTTTAGGGCTGAAAATATATCTCAGGCTTACTATTATATCCAGAAAATTTTTACTAAGTCTTTATTTAAAATGCCGGACAATTTAAATGTCATTATTATATTAATGATTGTATTGATGTTAATCGTTGAATGGATCAATCGAAATAAAGAATTTGGGTTACAAATTGCTCCCCAAAGATGGCCTGCTTTAGTAAATTATAGTATTTATTTTGCTCTATGTTTTTTGATTTATTTTTGTGGTAGTCCTCAAGAAACATTTATTTATTTTCAATTTTGAATTAATAAATTTCAATGAATCTAAGAAAATTTATATTAAAGACTTTATTTACTCTCATCCTTCCAATAATATGTTCGTTAGTGGTGTATGAATATTATTATCGGGAAATGCCTAATGTTTATAAAGTTAAAGAATCCTATTTGACTCAAAATGCTTCTAATATTGAGGTTTTGATTTTAGGTAGTTCCCATTCCTATTTTGGTATTGACCCTTTTCATTTTTCTTATTCGGCTTTCAATGCAGCGAATGTTTCACAAGATTTGAGATGTGATTCCTTTATTTTTGATAAATACAAAGAATCTTTATCAAATTTGAAAACTCTTATCCTTCCAATTTCTTATTTCTCTTTTTGGGGGAATTTAGAAAACGGTAATGAGGATTGGAGAGTGCGTAAATATAATATCTATATGGGTATGAATAGCCATCCTTGGTATTATTTAAAGTATAATTTTGAATTTACTCAAGTGGGTAATAAGGAACTGTTTAAATATTTTTTAGGTTTAAAAGAGAGCGTGGATTGTGATTCTTTAGGAATGGGAACTTCTTTTGCTTTGGATAAAAGAAATAAAAATTGGAAATCAAGTGGAGTAATAGCAGGACGAAGGCATACGATACAAGCAGATTCTTTTCAATTGGTAGAAACGATGAAAAAGAATATTCAGTATGTAACTTCAATAATTAGTGAATGTCAGAAACATCACATTGAAGTATTGTTAGTGACAATGCCGGCATATCATTCTTATTATGAAAATTTAAATGAATGCCAATTAAAATTAATGGATAAGGAAATCCAACGTTTAATTCTCACTGAAGGAGTTGATTATATTAATCTATTGAAAGATGAGAGATTTAGTGATGATGATTTTTATGATGCAGACCACTTAAATGAATATGGGGCGCGCAAAGTATCATCTATTTTAAATGATATCTTAAAAAGAATGGATATTTAATGAAACAGGAAAAATATTGCTACGGGATGTGTAGTTTTCTGAGAAATTTGACTTCTTCGGTATTTATAGCTTAGTAAAATCACATTATTTATTTTTCTGAATCACTTGTCCGAAAATATTATTTGTAGCAGCTGTTTTTTTCGGTTAGTTTATTCTTTTAAAATTAGAATTAGCATTATATGTGGATACAACAATGGCAAAAGAGTTTAATCCATTTATTGTTGCCGGTAAGATTGAGCTTCAATACGATAAGCTGTTTGCAAGGTAGATAGATGAAATTTATGGGAATGGCTATCTACTTGAATAGGAAGCGATATTTAAACAAATACACAATAGATAGACCACTTTAAAAAACCTTTTGCTATTTACTTTTAAGCTTTAACCTTATTTCGCTATCTTTGTAGTCGTTATTAAGCATATTAACTGATTGGTTGTTTGTGTAAATTCCTTGAAATGAGAGGTTTTTATCTTTCAAGTGGAGCAATAATTAGTTAATGTTACTTGTTTATATTCAATTTTTGTTCGTGTATGATTTCAGTAAATAATGTAAGTGTTGTTTTTGGGGGATTCTATTTGTTGAATTCTATTTCTTTTTTGATTAATAAGAAAGACAGAATCGGTTTGACGGGGCGTAATGGTGCGGGAAAATCAACCACCTTGAAGATTTTGGCGGGATTGCAGAAACCTTCGGAGGGAAATATATCTATGTCGTCGGAGGTGAAGATTGGCTATTTGCCACAAACAAAGGTGTATACGGATGGCAATACGGTGCGAAAAGAGGCGGAGAAGGCTTTTTCGGATTTGTTTGAGTTGAAAGGAGAGGTGGAAGATCTGAATCAGGAGTTGGCGGATAGGACCGACTACGAATCGGCTGCCTATATGAAATTACTGGACAAGATCCACGAAAAGACGGAACTGTTATCTATGCGGGGAGAGGGAAATATAGACGGGGAAGTAGAGGTCGTTTTGAAAGGTTTGGGATTTAAACCCGAAGATTTGGAGCGGAATTGCGAGGAATTTAGTGGGGGATGGCGGATGAGAATTGAACTGGCAAAGATATTATTGGCACGTCCGGATATATTTTTATTGGATGAACCCACCAATCATTTGGACATTGAGTCGATCACGTGGTTGGAGTCGTTTTTACAGTCTTATCCGGGAGCAGTGGTGCTGATATCGCACGACCGGGCATTTTTGGACAACGTCACGATGCGGACGATTGAAATTTCATTGGGCAAAGTGTATGATTACAAAGTCCCTTATACTCGTTTTGAGGAACTTCGGAAGGAACGGATGGATCAGCAAATGCGGGCTTTTTTGAACCAACAGAAGCAAATTAAAGATACAGAAGATTTTATTGATCGTTTCCGTTATAAAGCAACAAAATCGGTACAGGTGCAATCGCGGATTAAACAACTGGACAAGATTGACCGGATTGAAGTGGAGGAGGAGGATGCTGCCCGAATTTCTGTGCGCTTTCAACCGGCGGTACGGTCGGGAGATATGGTGGTGAGCGGTCGGGAATTAACAAAGTCGTATGGTGAACATCTTATTTTGAAAGACCTTGACTTTGACATCAAGCGGGGGGAGAAAGTGGCTTTTGTCGGTAAAAATGGTGAGGGTAAATCTACTTTGGTGAAGATGATTATGAACGAGATTAGCTACGAAGGGAATTTGAAAATCGGTCATAATGTCAATATTGGATATTTTGCACAGAATCAGGCGGATTTGTTGGATGCTGAAATAAGTGTCTTGGATACGGTGGATGGTGTGGCGGAAGGTGAAATTCGGAAAAAGATTCGAGATATTTTGGGCGCTTTCCTCTTTTCGGGAGATGAGGTGGACAAAAAGGTGAAAGTGCTGTCGGGAGGGGAACGTACCCGTCTGGCAATGGTGCGTCTTTTACTGGAACCTTATAATTTACTGATCCTCGATGAGCCGACGAATCATTTGGATATGCGGACAAAGGATATATTGAAGGAAGCACTTCGGAATTTTGAGGGGACAGTGATTGTCGTGTCGCACGATCGGGATTTTCTGAACGGACTGGCAGATAAGGTCTATGAATTTGCTAATCATCAGATCAAAGAATATATTGGCGGAGTAACGGATTTCTTGGAAGCGAAAAAAATCGCTTGTTTTCGGGAATATGAACAATTGCATAAGCCTAAAACACACGGAACGGTCGTTGAGAAGATGGAAGAAAAAGAGAATAAACTCTCTTTTGAAGAGCGAAAGCAATTGAATCGGGAAATAAAAAGAACAGCACAGCGGGTGGAGAAAGCTGAACGGGAGGTGGCATCTTTGGAGAAAGAAATTGCTGATTTTGAGAAAGAAATGGCAACGGGTAAGGTGAATGATGATTTGTTATGGAGCTATGGCGAAAAGCAGAAAAAATTGGACGAAACGATGAAGGAATGGGAACTTGCCATAGAAGAAGCTGAAAAGATAAAAATAAAGTGAGATATCGCTCAAATATTGTGTAATTTGTAAAGCGGCTCAGTCGCATAAAGAAAATGGCAAAATATAAACAGGAATGTATATTCGGTATTCGTGCTGTGATAGAAGCTATTCAGCAGGAAAAGGAGATTGATAAAGTGATGTTGAAACAGGGAATCAGGGGGGAATTGTTTCAAGAGTTATTTAATATGATTAGGGAGCAGAATATACCTTTTCAATATGTTCCGGATGAAGTGTTTCGTCCTTTTGCCGATCGGAATCATCAGGGGGTGTTGGCAGAAGTATCGCCTGTCCCGTATCAAAATCTGGACGAAGTGCTGGATGCTGTCGTGGCGCAGGGAAAAGTGCCGTTTATTTTGATTTTAGACAGAATTACCGATGTTCGGAATTTTGGTGCCATTGTCAGAAGTGCTGAATGTGCCGGAGTGAATGCGGTGGTTATTCCCAATAAAAATTCGGCAAAGATTTCTTCGGATGCTTTAAAAACTTCCGCCGGTGCTTTATACCACGTGCCTATTTGCCGGGAGATCAATTTGAAAAAGATCGTTCGTGAATTGAAATTTCAACGGGGAATCCGCGTATATGCCACCAGTGAGAAAGCAGAAAAGTATTATACGAGCGTGGATATGACCTTGCCTTTGGCTATTATTATGGGATCTGAGGATAAAGGGATTGACGAGGAATTGCTGAATCTCGCAACGGATTGTATGAAAATTCCTCAAAAGGGAGAGATTGAATCGCTAAATGTTTCTGCCGCTGCTGCCGTTATGATGTTTGAGGTGGTGCGACAAAGAAATTGAAAAAACAGAAATGAGAGAACAAAGAGATATGAAAACAGAAGCATAATTGGTTTTATATCTCTTTGTTTTTTTTGTTGGATAGTTGAATTTTTTTTGTTTAAAATTTAACTGAATATTTTTGCGGATAAATGCTCATAAAAACTTATTTTTGTTGAAAATTAAACAGCCGCTTTCGGATTTGATATTTGTATTGGGAAAGAGAGCGACGAATTATCATAAAAAAGACTGGATAGAATGCTAAGTATTTCTCACATTGTAGAAGATATTATAAAACACAGACCTTATTTGTCGGAATCTTTAGCCGCAGGGATTATTAATGTATCGTCGTTGGCGCGACAGTTGCAGCCGGATGTGGAAAGCGCATTAAACAAAGAGGTGAATACGGGGGCTATCGTGATGTCATTAAATCGTTTGGCGCCTTATTTGCAAATTCGCGAACAAGTACAGCTAAATAAATTACTGGGCAGTATGGGCGATATCATTTTGCGGAGTAATTTGTGTGATTATACATTTAAAAATTCACCGACCTTATTGGATTGTCATATCGAAGTATTGAAAAGTTTGGTCAAAAATGATGAGATTTTTTATACGATGGTGCAGGGAGTATTTGAAACGAACCTTGTGATCAGCGATACAATGATAGATTTGATCTCTGACTACTTTAAAGATGAATTATGCCTTTTCAGTCAGGGCGGCTTATCATCGGTGACCTTGAAATTACCGAAGGGAAATAGTATGCAAGCGGGTTTTTATTATACAATTATGAAAGAATTGTCTTGGGAAGGGATTAACTTAACGGAAGTTATTTCTTCTACAAATGAGTTTACGGTAGTTGTTGATAATTCATTGATAGATAAAACGTTTGTGGTGCTTAAAAATATAGGTAAACGCTGATGAAAAGAAACGTTGAAAATAAAATAAAAGAATGTTTTTAATATTTTAAAATAATTGTAAAGCCATTGATCTTACGGAAATCATATCAGTAAATGGACTTTAAAAGATAACATTAACAATAAATAAAAATATATAGACTATGTTTGAAAATTTATCGGAAAGACTGGAGCGGTCATTCAAGATACTAAAAGGTCAGGGGCAGATTACAGAATTGAATGTGGCTGAAACTTTGAAAGAAGTGCGACGCTCGTTGTTGGATGCGGACGTAAACTATAAGATTGCAAAGGATTTTACGACCCGTGTGAAAGAAAAAGCATTGGGTATGGAGGTGTTGACAGCTGTGAAGCCGGGACAAATGATGGTGAAAATCGTTCACGATGAATTAGCGGAATTAATGGGGGGAAAGAACGTAGAAGTTGATATAAAAGGAAGTCCGGCAATCATTTTAATGGCGGGTTTACAGGGTTCCGGTAAGACAACTTTTTCCGGCAAATTTGCCAACTTGTTAAAGAATAAAAAGGGAAAGAAACCACTATTGGTGGCGTGTGACGTTTATCGTCCGGCAGCTATTGAGCAGTTAAAAGTGTTGGGTGAGCAAATAGATGTACCGGTATATAGTGATGAATCAACAAAAAATCCGGTCAAGATCGCTCAGGATGCTATTAAGTTAGCCAAAGCAAATGGCAATGACATTGTGATTGTCGATACGGCAGGACGTTTGGCGGTTGACGAGCAGATGATGAATGAAATAGCTGCAATCAAGGAAGCCATTCAACCAAATGAAACGTTGTTTGTCGTAGATGCAATGACCGGACAGGATGCGGTGAATACGGCTTATGAATTTAATCAACGGCTGGATTTCAACGGTGTCATCCTGACAAAATTAGATGGTGATAGCCGGGGTGGTGCTGCTCTTTCTATTCGGACTGTGGTCAATAAACCGATCAAATATGTCGGAACCGGAGAAAAATTGGACGCTTTGGATGCCTTTCATCCGGAACGTATGGCAGACCGTATTTTGGGAATGGGAGATATCGTTTCTTTGGTTGAAAAAGCTCAGGAACAATTTAATGCTGAGGAGGCAAAGAAATTACAGAAAAAGATTTCCCGAAATCAATTTAATTTTAACGACTTTTTGAGCCAAATACAGCAAATCAAGAAGATGGGAAATATTAAAGACTTGGCTTCTATGATTCCCGGAGTGGGGAAAGCGCTCAAAGATGTCGATATTGATGATGATGCCTTTAAGGGTGTGGAAGCCATTATCTATTCAATGACACCGGCAGAACGGGAAGATCCCAGCCTGATTAACGGTGCCCGTCGAAAACGTATTGCGGATGGTAGCGGAACAACTGTGCCGGATGTGAACCGTTTACTCAAGCAATTTGAGGAATCTAAAAAGATGATGAAAATGTTGTCCGGTGGTGGTAAATTGATGAGAAAGATGCCGGGAATGAAACGCTAAGCGAATAGAAAAGAGATAAAAGTTAAAACAATAGAACGCAGAAAAAATGCATACACTATGGAGTTAATAGATGGAAAGAAAATAGCAATTCAGGTAAAACAAGAATTGGCGAACGAAGTAGCTGATATGAAAAAAAAGGGGGGGAGAGCTCCTCATTTAGTTGCAGTTTTGGTTGGAAATGATCCCGCCAGTGAAACCTACGTAGCCAGTAAAGTAAAGGCTTGTCAGGAAGTGTGCTTTAAAAGTACAGAAATGCGTTATTCTTCCGATATTACAGAGGAGCAATTACTGGAGGTGGTGAAGAAATTGAATGAAGATAGGGATGTTGACGGATATATTGTTCAGCTGCCTTTACCAAAACATATTTCTGAACAAAAGGTGTTGTTGGCGATTGATCCGGCTAAAGATATGGACGGTTTTCATCCTTATAACGTAGGAAAAATGGTGACGGGACTGCCAAGTTATTTGCCTGCTACTCCCGCTGGAATCATTGAATTATTGAAACGTTATAACATTCAGACACAAGGGAAGCATTGTGTGGTGATTGGACGGAGTAACATAGTGGGTACACCGATGGCTGTGTTGATGTCACGGAAGGATAAATATGCCGATTGTACCGTGACGATGTGCCACAGTCGTACTCAGAATATGAAAGAAATAACATTGCAGGCTGACATATTAATTGTGGCACTTGGTAAACCTCTTTTTGTGACTGCTGATATGGTGAAAGAGGGGGCTGTCGTGATTGATGTTGGTATTCATCGGATCCCTTCCGACAAAACAAAATCCGGTTTTTGTTTGGTGGGAGATGTGGATTTTGAAACCGTAGCTCCTAAATGTTCTTATATTACGCCTGTCCCGGGAGGGGTTGGACCGATGACAATCGTTTCCTTACTTCAAAATACATTGAAGGCTTTGAAAGGAGTTTTTTAGCCTGATTTAAAAAAATAGGTTGGAAATGGAGAATAGAAAATGATCTGTTCTTCATTTCCGATTTTAAATTTTCTATTTCCAATTACAATGGTGCTGAATTACATTTGGATTTTCTTTTTTGTCGTTGCCTTTTTTGTTGCTTTGTTTCGGCTATGCATCGAGGGCGATACAGAAGTTTTTGGGGCGATGATCAGATCTACCTTTGATATGTCAAAAACGGGATTTGAGATTTCTTTGGGATTGACCGGAGTATTAACCTTGTGGATGGGGGTTATGAAAATTGGAGAACAGGGAGGTGCTGTGGGGGTGATGTCGCGTGTGATAAGTCCATTTTTCCGGCGATTATTTCCGGGTTTGCCAAAGGATAGTCCGGCTCACGGTTCTATTATGATGAACTTAGCGGCTAATATGTTGGGACTTGATAATGCGGCGACACCGATGGGTTTGAAAGCGATGCAGCAAATGCAGGAGGTGAATCCTGAAAAACAGGCTGCTTCTAATGCGCAGATTATGTTTTTGGTGTTGAATACTTCCGGACTGACTATTGTGCCTGTTTCTATTATGGTTTATCGGGCACAATTGGGAGCTGCGAATCCGACTGATATTTTTATACCGATATTGATCGCTACTTATTTCTCGACGATGGCGGGTTTGATAGCTGTATCTGTTTATCAGAGAATTAATTTATTTGACAAAGTGATCCTTGCCTATCTGGGAGGTGTTTCTGCGCTGATTGGTGGAGTGATTTGGTATTTCTCTTCTTTGGATAAAGATTCGTTGACGGTTGCCTCGGATTTAGTGAGTAATGTGATTCTTTTTGGAATTATTATTTCCTTTATCGGAATGGCTGCCTATAAAAAGATCAATGTTTATAATGCTTTTATTGATGGGGCTAAAGATGGCTTTTCGACGGCTATTAAAATTATACCTTATTTGATAGCCATATTGATTGCTGTCGGCGTATTTCGGGCATCCGGGGCAATGGAGGTGGTGATGTCAGGAATTGAACGACTGGTGGTTGCTATGGGTTTCAATGCCGACTGGGTGGATGCTTTGCCCACCGCTCTGATGAAGCCATTAAGCGGGAGTGGAGCACGCGGAATGATGATTGACACGATGAAAACTTTCGGTGCTGATTCGTTTGCCGGACGGTTGGCTTGTACTTTTCAAGGAGCTGCCGATACCACTTTTTATATCATTGCAGTCTATTTTGGGGCGGTTGGGATAAAAAATACGCGTTACGCAATACCTTGCGGTTTAATTGCTGATCTTGCCGGAATGATTGCTGCTATTGTTGTTGCCTATTTGTTTTTTGCCTGAAAGTTGTAATCAAACAAAACGATAATGAAAAGAGTGGTTGTTGGGATGAGTGGTGGAATCGACAGTTTTGTCACAGCTCTATTTTTACAGCAAAAAGGATACGAGGTCGTTGGTGTGACTTTAGAATTGTGGGAAAGAAATGAGGTGGAGGAGGTGGAAGCGTTATGTAGCCATTTGGGAATGAAGCTGATTACTCAAAATGGTCGGGAATTATTCCGTCAAATGGTTGTACAGCCTTTTATAGAAGGCTATCTTTCGGGCTTAACGCCCAGTCCTTGCTGTGTTTGTAATAGCTATGTCAAATGGGAATTATTGAGGCAAGCAGCTACGGACTTAGGGGCAGAATATATTGCAACCGGTCATTATGTGAGGATTGTTCATACAAATGATAAATATTACATTCGTAAGGGAGTCGATTCTCAGAAAGATCAATCCTATTTTTTGTGGGGAGTACCTCAGGAAATTTTGGCACGAGCTTTGTTTCCGTTGGGCGATTATACGAAAGCAGAAGTGAAAGCGTGGGCAATGGCAAATGGCTATGAGCAAATGACTCGGAAGAAAGAAAGTATGGGTGTCTGTTTTTTGAAAGGGAATGATTATCGTGATTTTATCCAAAAAAATGCGGGCAATCGGGTAGAACAAAAAAGGGGGGCAATCATAAATCGGAAAGGGAAAGAGATAGGAACGCATCAAGGATTATTGAATTATACCGTAGGACAAAAGAGGGGAATGCCCTATTTGAATGGACAATTCTTGTATGTGGCAGAAATAAATACGGAGCAAAATATACTGGTTGCAGATATTAAATCCGGATTATATACGATGTCTTTGGTGGTAAATCAGGTGAAAGTAGTCAGTTGGGAAGATTTATTTACCGGAGATATATCCATAAAAATAAGAGGAATAGGATTAAATCCGGGTGGTTTCGTGAAAATGGAAGAGTACGGAGCAAACAGTTTGAAAGTTTATCTTTCAGAACCGGCGTGGGCAATTGCTCCCGGTCAGCCGGTTGCATTTTATCGGGAAGATATATTGTTGGGAGGGGGAATAGCTATGGAATAATGTCTGAATATTCCATAGACTTTAGGTCCCAATACTTTATTTATACCCTTTCTTGTTCTCAGGAATACTAATTTCGTATGTTTTCTTTTGTACATTTTTAAGATCATTTTTGCGGAGCCAAGGATTAAAACGTTTCAGCGTTTTGTAAGTGATGCCTTGTTCTTGTGCGAAATCAGCCCAATCGTTGATTGAACCGTTCACTTCTATTTTTTGAATTTTTTCCGTCGGATAGATATAGTTAATTTTGAAATCATACAATTCGGGATGATTCATAATTTGTTTGAGCGCCAAAATGCGGAATACATAGCGACCTGTTTCTTCGCCCAATAGAAGATTATAATAATCTTTCTCTTTTTGTATATTCATTTGTCGGGAAATCATAGCTGATCCGGCATTGTAGGAAGCGGCTGCTAATGTCCAAGAACCAAATTTTTCATACGATTTTTTCAGATAGGCCGCCGCCGCGCGGGTTGATTTTTCAATGTGGTAACGCTCGTCCACTTCATCGTTTATTTCGAGCCCCAATTCTTCAGCGGTATTTTTCATTAATTGCCAGATGCCGGTAGCCCCTGCGGGAGATACAATTTGCGGATCAAGGCGACTTTCGATCACAGCAAGGTATTTAAAATCATCCGGTATTCCGTTTTCTTTTAAAATGGGTTCAATCAGGCTAAATATACGAGGTGCATTTTGTAGAATTTGTATCGTATGTGAATGCAGATAAGAATTTACAATCAATTCTTTACGGAAAGATTCTTGAATATCTACACGTTGAAGCGGGACTTCTTCCCCTGCCAACGCAAAGATATTAGGGGTTGGAGCATCCGTGAAAACAGTGGTGGATGGGGAGGAGGTATTCGATACTTCTGTCAAGGATTTGTTGTTTCGACAGGAATAAAATAAAATATTGAAAACATTGAGAAATGCCAGTACAATGCAGGTATAGATAAGTGTTTTTGTATTTTTCATTTTGGATTTATAAAATTATATTTGTACGGTGCAAAGGTAAAAAAAGAAAAAGAACGATGAACATTTATTTGTTCGGGAAATACTTTTTAGTCCATTTAATTGCAAACATTCCGTTTCTATAAGCCAACTGAAACGATGTATTTAGAATTTGAAGGAATGGCAAATATTCATTGATATAATTTAATCAGATGACGATGTATGATTTTAATAAAATAATTGATCGACGAGGATCGGCAAGTGTGAAATATGACGATCTCTGTTCAGTATTCGGCACGACGGATCTCCTTCCGATGTGGGTGGCTGATATGGATTTTCAGGCTCCACCGGTTGTTTTAGAGGCTGTGCGGAAATGTTGTGAGCGGGGCGTTTTCGGTTACACCTTCCGGACGGATAGCGCGAAACAGGCATTTCGGGATTGGGTGAAAAAGCGTTACGATTGGGATACTCAGATGTCTTGGTTGTCTTCCAGTCCGGGGATCGTGACAGCTCTATCGCTATCGGTGCGGGCGTTTACGCTTCCCGGTGAAAAAATATTAATTATGACACCTGTTTATCCGCCTTTTTATTCTGTCATTAAAGAAAATGGGCGAGAAGTCGTATGCAGCCCTTTAAAGCGTGGGAAAAATCAATATGAGGTGGATTGGGAAAATTTTGAAATCGGATTGAAAAATGGGGTACGGATGTTGATCCTTTCTAATTCTCACAATCCGGTGGGCAGAGTGTGGACACGCGAAGAATTAGAACGGATGGGAAAACTCTGTTGTCATTATGGTGTCATCATTGTGTCGGATGAAATTCATTCCGATCTGGCTTTGTTTGGCAACCGACATACAGTGATGGCAAATGTGTCGAAAGAAATAGCTGAATGTACATTAACGGCTATGGCACCCAGTAAAACGTTCAATATCGCCGGGATGATGAATTCAGTGATTGTCTCCTCTAATCCGTCTTTACTGGAGAAATACAATCGTGAATTACAGTCTTTACACTTGGATAACGGGAATATTTTCGGGCATATTACCTTGGAAGCAGCCTATCGTTTCGGCGAGGAATGGTTGGATGAATTGACACACTATTTAGAGGAGAATGTCATTTTTGCTATGGAATATCTCCAACGTGAATTGCCGGAAGTGCAATGTATGAAACCGGAAGGTTCATTTCTACTTTGGCTGGATTTCCGAAATACAGGATTGTCACACGAAGAATGCGGCAAACGTTTAGTGGAGCAAGGGAAAATAGGCTTGAATGATGGGATCACTTTTGGAGAAGAGGGACGTGGATATCGCCGGATGAATATTGGTTGTCCGAGAAGTGTATTGGAAGAAGGCTTAAAACGTATCAAAGCATCGTTTTAAATCACCTACTTATATCTTCTTCTTTTGCCACTGTGCCCTTTTAAGATAGAAAAACGAGATCATTCCGATCAGTGCTCCGTAAGTAAATTCACTGGTCCATACCCATTCCACTTCAGTGGAGAGATAAGAGGAAAAGAACCAGACCGAAAAGGAATAGGCGACGAGAACAATGCTTTCAAGTACGAGCGCATAAATAGTGTTGCCTGTTCCGGATACGGCCTCAAATAAGGGAATACCAAAACTCATCGCGACACCGGCAAAGCAGATGATGAATAGTGATGGAATGGAAGCGTTTGCCAATAATGCATCGTTGGTGTAAACAGAGAGCACTGTGGACGGGAAAATCAGGCAACAGAGCAATATCGGGAGTATAGCGATCAGACCTTGACCGATGGTCTTGAATACGGTGGCAATCACTTCTGTTTGTTTCCCTTCACCAATCAAGCGACTGGTGAGCGTATTGGCGGTGGCTCCAAAAGCAAACACCGGTATCATAATCAACATATATACACTTCTGACGATTCCGGATACGGCGATAGGACCTTCGCCCATGTGTTCAACTAAGGCAAAGAAAATAAACCACGTACCGAAAGAGAACAATTTTTGTAACATCGTGGGAAATGCCAATTGTAAAATAGATTTCATCAGCCAACCTTCGAGCTTATGAAAATAGAATAAGGCATACGTTTTGAGAGGTAATTTCGTAATAGTATAACCAATAAAAAACAGAAAGGCAGAAATTTCCGCACAAACGGAAGCAAGAGCAGCTCCTCCGATACCCATTTCAGGGAATCCCATTTTTCCGAATATCAGTCCATAGTCGAGAAATATATTAACAATAGCCATCAAGAGTGTTGAAAAACTAATCACCTTTGTATTAGAAAGTCCAATATAAAGAGCCCGAAACAGAAAATTGAAACATACAAATATAATCCCATAGTGGCGGTAATTCATATATTCCATCGAGGCAGCATAAATATTGGGAGATTGAACTATTTGTCCGAGTATTTCGTCGGTGAAATAATGTTGGATGAGAAACAAACCGATGGATAGGAGTAAGACAAAGACCAATCCGTGTTCAAAGATCACGCCGATCCGCTCCAATCGTCCTTCTCCTAAGCGTCGGGCTACGATGATCTGTATCCCCATTGCGAATCCCCAAGCAAGGGTTGAATAGACATAATAGTAGATTCCTGCCATCATCGAGGCTCCCAAAGCAATGGCACTTACTCGACCTAAAAAAGCAGTGTCTGTCAGTGTAATCAAGGTCTGCGCCAAATTCCCAAAGATGATCGGGTAGGCGATGCTCCATATATTTTTATTACTAACAGAACTCTTCATAAACGATCAGACTAATTTCGTTTTTCTTTTTAAAATGCTTCCGTCATATTCATATAGACAGCCCATTTTTGTCCGGGTTCCTTACCAATATCAAGTCGGAAGTTTTTACGAGGTTGTAATTGTACACGAAATCCTATGCCATAATTGATTTTCCATTCATCCCAATCGGCAGGCGTTTTTCCCAGCGTTCCTGTTCCCACCCATCCCACTACGCCGAATTTAGACCAAAATGCGCCGCGTTTATAGGCTTCCTCAGACATAAACATATGGCGATATTCGACAATGCCATAAGCCATTGATTTATCGCGGTATTTTCCCCAAATATACCCACGTAGGTCGAAAGGAGATCCGAAGCTTGGCAATTCTGTGTAGGGCACGTTATCCATACCGATTTGGCTCTTGACAATCCATCCCAAAGTGCTTCGGCGTTTAAACATTCGTTGAAATTGGCGATATTCCAATTCAATCATTTCGTAATTATTATTTCCTCCGAGGTATTTGCCGAAGAGCATACCCGTTCCGCTTAGCAACATTCCCGTAAATGGAGTGGCAACATCGTCGCGACTATCGTATTGCAGCAAAGCCCCTAAACCGATATTTCTGTATTTGGGTCCAAATTTGACAATTGCTGGATTGCTTGCCATATAAGGTTCCATTTCTGTTGATTTACTGTAATTGATGTCCAATAAGGCTCCCGCATAGATCTTCGGATATACTTCCCAGACAAATTTGGGATTAAATTGTACGGTAGTTTTATGGAATACGGTAATCGAATCTTTGCCATAAAGATCTTCTAAGTCTTCTGTTTTTTTGATTTCATCGAAGCCTACTCCGAAGAAATTTGCCGGTTCTGTACGAAAGCCATAGCGGACGTAAATGCGGAATTTATTTTCGTTAAAAAATAATGTACCGGCACCGGCAGCAACGAAAGTCCCATTCAGAGAAATATTAAATCCGACGGGGATAAACGATCGTTGGCTAATACTATCGAAGCGGTTCATTCGAAAGCTCATCAACATTGCTCCGCCTATGCCCAAAGAAGCTTCGGGAGTATAAGACGGTCCGCCGAGGATAGAAGTCCATATTTTCTTATGCGCACGAATGGAATCACGTCTTTGTTGTCGGTGGAGCTGTTTTAATTGGCTCTCTGTCAATTGTTCAGTGGCACGCTCTCTCTCCGAAGAGATAACCGAGATAGTTGTATCTTTTTGTGTAAATGCCGGGAGTGCAAAGAAAAGCGCGACAACAAATAATAATATCTTCATAATCATTTTTTAAATACCTCAAAATTACTTCAAAAAGTGTACCAACAAGCATCGTGAATGTTAATTTATATTATTTGTTAAATTACGCAGTTGAGATGAATTAGTTTTAAAATTTTAGTGCTAAATTTGTCATTCAACGGGGCAAACGATTTAAAAGCTCCGGAACATCATACGAACGATCTCACATCGTTGAATAAGAAAATACTAAAATTGAAACAAGATGACCATAGAAGAACAAGTAAATGAAGGCATTAAAAATGCGATGAAGGCTCACGATAAAATCAGACTGGAAACGATGCGGAATATCAAGAAAGTGATTTTAGAAACGAAGACAAAGCCGGGAGCCAACGATCAGATAGATGATGCCGAATGTTTAAAAATCATACAAAAATTGGCAAAACAGGGCAAAGAATCGGCTGATATTTACAAACAGCAGGGACGTGAGGATCTGTACGAACAGGAGAGCGGACAGGTTGCCGTGCTTGAAGAATTTTTACCCAAACAAATGAGCGATAGTGAACTGACAGAAGCTTTAAAAGAAATCATTGCTGCTGTGGGAGCCTCTTCTCCGCAAGATATGGGGAAAGTAATGGGTGCTGCCACTAAAAAATTGGCAGGATTGGCGGATGGGAAAGCCATATCTGCAACAGTAAAGGAACTTTTGAACCGTTAAGAAATAAAAGAGTCGAAAAAGTCTTTCCACTTTTTCGACTCTTTCTATTTATTTGTTGTTACTTGATTTTACGGAGTAACAACTCGTATTCGTGTATAAAATTAGGGGTCAACAACTTTTGGGAGTTCTTATTTTCAATTTCTTGACGTGTCCAAAAACGCCCCTCTTCCACTTCGTCATTCTCGATATGCACCTCATTGTGGCGGATGCAAAGAAATGAAAACACCAATTCTCGTTCACGCGGACTTTCCCAAAGGTACGAATGCAGCGGGCGGGCTTCAAAATCCGTGATGCCCAATTCTTCAAAAGTTTCTCGTTTTAAAGCCTCTTCCACACTTTCATTTAAGCCGATATGTCCTCCAACAGCGGTGTCCCACATTCCCGGTAGCAATTTCTTTTTCATACTTCTTTTTTGTAAGAAGATAGCCCCTTGTTCATTCATCAGGTGTAGATGAACCACCGGATGCAGCAATTTCGTACCTGAATGACAGACCCTGCGTGGGGCTTTTCCCGTCACTTCTCCCTGCTCATTAACGATCGGTAGCCATTCTTCTTTTTTCATTTGACGGATCATTCGACGATTCCGGATAAAGAGGAAGAGAAAAAAACATCCTATGGCGATATACAACAGCGGACCGTTGATAAAAGAGCCAATTGTTTCCGTCATCCATAACAAAGCACAAAGAGATAGTAAAGTATGCGCGCACAGCGTGAAAAAAAGAATCCGCATCATCCCTCTCATCTGTTGTATTTGCTGTTCTGTCAGATGCAGATTTTTCCGATATCCGGCAGGCAATGAGGCGGTCAAATCGGTATGTGAAAACGCAAAAATACCCAATAAAACACAAGTTGCCCCTTCAATAATCACCGGTTGTAAACGGGACACGGTCGCATCTCCCGACAAGAGAATGAGCAGACCGGGAAAACAAAAGAACAAGGTGGTCAGTAAAATCATTCGATCGTACACTTTTTCGCGTATCCGGGTGTAAATAAATTCGGCACTGCCTAACACGAAAGCCGTACAGATTCCGACCACAGAGCCAAAAAATTCATCTGCCACAAAATAAATGGCAATCAACAACAAAGTGGGGAGCAAACTCCGAAGTGAATGGTTCATCCGATCAAGATATAAATGAGAAGCAAAATTAATAAATAAATTCACTAATTTCGCAACCTGTTGGCGGGGAAATCAAGTGAAAATAAATGCCCTCTAAATAGGATCATTATGTTGAAAATCGTTGGAATAATGCTGTGTGGTGTACTCACCGGATATTTATTGAGAAACAAAGAAATGGGGTGGGTGAGTAAGCTCATTACGCTTGCCATCTGGCTATTACTTTTCTTATTGGGGATCGTCGTAGGCGTAAACGACCAAATTATGGACAATCTCCTCACAATCGGCTGGCAAGCACTCATATTGGCATTGGGAGCAGTATTAGGGAGTGTTATTTTGGCACGGGTCGTCTATTCTTTTTGGTTTCAGGAACAGAAAAAAGGAGAAGGCAATGAAGGGTAGTATCTTAATCGTATCATTCTTTATATTGGGAGTCGTCTTAGCGTATGAGGGGATATTGCCTGTCGGGATGATCGGGAACCATTTCAGTGAATATGCTTTGTATGCTTTGATGTTTTTAGTGGGCATCAGCATCGGATGTGATCGAAAAGTACTATCGGCTCTCAAACACCAGTCTGCCAAAATAGCTTTGGTTCCATTGGCAACCATATTGGGAACCTTGGGAGGGAGCGCATTGGTTAGCATCTTTCTGCCGGGCAGAAGCTTAGTGGATTGTTTGGCAGTAGGGTCGGGTTTTGGCTACTATTCATTGTCCAGTATTTTCATCACCGAATATCGGGGGGCAGAGTTGGGAACCATTGCCCTTGCTGCCAATATCATTCGGGAAGTCATCACTTTACTGGGTGCGCCTTTTTTAGTCTGTTGGTTTGGACGTTTAGCACCGATCTGTGCGGGAGGAGCCACGACGATGGACACTACGCTGCCGGTCATCACTCGTTTCTCCGGCAAAGAGTTTGTGATTATTTCTATGTTTCACGGCTTCGTTGTAGACTTTAGTGTTCCTTTTTTGGTAACGTTTTTTGCTAAACTATAACTATATAAACTGAAACTTTACTCCCAAAGAAAGATTAAATATATCCGTAATTCTTAAATACTTATTGGTAAACATACTGATCAGGTACAAATCATTGGTGCCGACCTCATAAAAAAAAGTCAATTTATCCGACAAGGAAACCGGCTTCACCTTAAGACATACGCGCTGACCAAACGCAAGATTCACTCGTAAATTAGTGGCTAAACCGTAATATCCGTCGGGATACTTATTCGGTTCTTTCGTCCAAAAATCCTCACCGAAAATCTTGTTTATATACATACTCACCGTAAATGGATGAAATTCCCATCTCTTTTTATCAATGGGCAATTGCCACGGGATATAGTTCTGTTTAAATGTCATAGTGAGATGACCCTCGTCATCGTCAAACTTGGGAAGATAACCGATAAAAAAGTCTGTTTCCCATTGCTTCTTTTTTCCATAATCCCATCCGATACCGACAGAAATAACTCCCATTGACCCGGCATATTGTAATTTCTGATAGCGGGGGATCAACTTCTGCCAATTCGATTGATAAGTTTTCAGCATATCCTTATGCCTATTCTGTGCCGATATATTTAGTGGGCTATACAGACAAATCAGCACAAGCACTCCTTTCCAGCCGATTCTCATCGTTTTAATAATTAACCACTTCATAACTATATCCTTGCGGTGTCACAGTAAACAACATATAATTTCTATTTTTCATCGCGGCACACCCGTAATAAATCATTCCATCGTTAAAAAAATCGTCCACCATCAACCGATGGGCGTGGGCGTGTAGGCAAAAACGAAGATGACGGAAACGTTTCAGATACTCGTGAAATACCAATGCCACATTATTATTAAAAACCACATCGCCCGGCTCTACGTGCATCACGGCAATTGTTTGTTGATAATCAACCGTCACCGTGTCGGCTATTTCCCGTTCGATAAAACGAAAATCGGGGACAGGCGTACCATAGTCAAACTCTAACGCATTTGTATTCAAACAGACAAATTTGATCCCTCCATATATAAATGAAAAATTCAAATCTCCATACATCACCTGATAGATTTCTTCGCCACTCCCCAAATTGTCGTGATTACCAATCAATGCCACGTAAGGAACCTTTAACTTGTCCATTATATCGTGTACCCAACAAAATTCTTTTTGCATCCCGAAGTCGCTAATATCTCCGCCGTGTATCACAAAATCAACGTCATTGCGTTTATTCACGTGTGATACAAAATCCTCTGTTTCATCGTACCATCGCTGAGAATCTCCCATAAATGCAAAACGCACCGTATCTTTGCCCTTGTCCAAATCTTTCAAGCGGGCTATATTTTTAGCATTCGTATCCTCATATTTACTACTCAAACGCACTTCATAAGGATGGTATTCAAATACGTCACATCCCGTCAGTAATAAAGCAAATATCACCCATATTCCCACTTTGTTTTTGATAACCGATAGCATATAATTAATTGTTTAACAATGTGTTGTATTTCCACTGCTGACTCTGTACGCCTCGATAGATAGGCATCAGTTGGTTATCTTATCGCAAATAATGTGCCGAACAGTAGAAATAGGGGGTAAATGGCAACTTTATTTTAAGGTATGAAACAATTAACCCCTCTCAATAGACAATATTTCAACGTCGTCTGTTTATCTGCCTGTTAAAGATCTGTCAGAAATGATCGAAAATATGAACAGGTCGGCTACAAAGTGCTTTCGGAAGCACTTTTGAGCCGACTTGTAACCACTTTATAAGCACTTTATGGTGGTGTTGCCGGGCTGTCGCTCAGTAGTTTTTGTAGAGAAAAATGAGGGGTTGATTACCGTTTCTCAAGGATTAAATATATCTGTTGGCTGATTTTTAGGTAGAGCAAGCTTGGATGCCGATAGAAAAAATGCCGGATGGAATAATAAAGTGCTCATAGGCATTGGGACGATGTAATTTTAATGCGTTTTCCCTGACCTATTTTTATATTCTGTTTATATTTTCAAAGAAATTTTTTATCTTTATCCTGAAAATAAAGCAATAAGAGATAGGATTTATGGAGTGGATAGTGTTAGTAATCTGCTTGAAAGGTGGGTGTTGTTTTTTGATCTGACTTAATGATTTAAAATTATAAACAATGAAACGGAATTTACTATTATTATTTTTCTTTGTTTGTGGAGGTGGGATTGCGTTTGCTCAACAGTTGTCGACAACGAGATCTTTTAATAGAGAGGCAAAATTGATGTATGGGGTGGCTGTATGTGCAGCGGATGATGCGTTAAAAGCAGATTTTTCAGGGCAGTTATCGGACATCATCAGTCAGAAAAAATGGGATATAGAGCTGTTGAATGATTTGGGCGATTTCCCCGATGTGGTATTTGTATTTGAAGATGCGAAGGAGTTTATTCGGAAGGCTCAGGAAAATGATATTTTGCCGATAATGATTTGTATGGATAAAAAGATGGAGATGGCTGGGATTCCTGTTATTTATGCGAAAAACAAGAAGGATGCTGCCCGAAAAGCGGGGGAGGTGTTGCGGAAAATGTTTTATGTTGGGATGCGTCCCTCTTACTCGGTGGTGTTTGAAGAGAAAAAGGACGGCTATCCGGCTTATCGGATACCGAGTGTGATTACATTGCCGGACGGACGGATTGTAGCTTTTGCGGAAGCACGGGGATGGGAGGACAGAGATTGTGCAGAAAATGATATTGTCATTAAAATCAGTGATGACGGAGGGAAAAATTGGGGGAAACTGATAAAGGTGGCTGAGTCGGGAGCGGCAAGTTTGAATAATCCGACAGCCGTGTATGTGGAAGAAAAGAATCGGATTATCCTGCTTTTTCAGGAATATCCGCCTAAATTGAATGAATCAAACACGGGAAAGGGGACAGAGGGGGAAAATATATGCCGGGTGTATATAACGTATAGTGATGATCGGGGAGAAACGTGGACTCCTAAGAAGGATATTACGAAACAGATGAAATGGCCGATGATTGGTGGTTTTGCTTCCGGTCCGGGAGTGGCTATCCGTGTGGTGTGTGGACCCGATAAAGGACGTATTTTGGTGCCGTTGAATGTTTCCGGTGGATCGCAGGGATGGTTTAATTATCTTGCCTATTCGGATGATTTAGGGGAAAGTTGGGGGATATTGCCGGGTAGATCTACTTATGGAACGAATGAAAGTCAGGTGGTGCAGGTGTCGGATAGTGGCTTCTTTGTCAATGCCCGCTGTCATCGTTTTTCGGGCGATGAGGTTAAAACTCCGGCAGGATGGAATCCTTGGAATTTTGGAAAGGTGACTCGTTTTCGTGGTATGATTCCTGTGACGATTGTTGATACGAATGTTTGTTGGGCTCCGACACAAGTTCGGACGGATTTGCCCGATCCGCTTTGTCAGGGGGCTATTTATCGTTATAGCGGACTGAAGACAGGGGAGAGGTCCAGGATTTTGTTTACGAATCCGTCATCCCGTTTGACACTTCCGGTTGCCGGTCGGAAACACGATGGTACTGCGCCGGGACGGGTGAATGGGTCGGTCAAGGTGAGTTATGATGAAGGAGAAACGTGGAGTTATTCCAAGCGGATATACGGGAATCGTTTTACTCTTTATCAGTATTCTGTATTGACGAATCTGGGAAAAGGAAAGATCGGTTGTCTATTTGAAACTTTGCCGAAGATTTGTTTTGCTGTTTTTGATATGGAGTGGTTGACTTCCGGCACTGATCAAGGAAAATAAAAAAGGGGCGTAAAGCCCCTTTTTTATTTTCATCGTTGATGAATTATTTTACGGTTGACATGTGAAGGATGAGTTCAAGCACTTTGTTTGAGTATCCCCATTCGTTGTCGTACCAAGCTATTAATTTCACGAAGTTTTTGTTGAGTGCGATACCGGCTTTTGCATCGAAGATGGAGGTGCGGGCATCGTGTAGGAAGTCGGAAGATACTACTTCGTCTTCCGTATATCCGAGTATACCTTTCATTTCTCCTTCTGATGCGGCTTTTATAGCGGCTTTTATTTCGTCATAGGAGGCTTCTTTTGCTAAACGGCAGGTTAAATCGACTACTGATACATCCAATGTTGGAACACGGAATGACATACCGGTCAGTTTTCCGTTCAGTTCCGGAATGACTTTGCCTACTGCTTTGGCAGCTCCCGTAGAGGAAGGGATGATGTTGCCGGCTGCGGCACGTCCGCCTCTCCAGTCTTTCATTGACGGACCGTCAACGGTTTTCTGTGTAGCAGTGGTGGAGTGTACGGTGGTCATTAAGCCTTCAACAACACCGAATTTGTCGTTGATTACTTTTGTTAATGGAGCTAAGCAGTTGGTGGTGCAAGATGCATTTGAAACGATGGTTTCTCCTGCGTATTTTTTGTTGTTAACGCCCATTACGAACATTGGGGTGTCGTCTTTTGATGGAGCTGACATTACAACGCGTTTTGCTCCGGCTTTTAAATGTGCTTCTGCTTTTTCTTTTGTCAGGAAAAGTCCGGTTGATTCAACCACGTATTCTGCGGCTACTTCATTCCATTTTAGGTTTGCCGGATCTTTTTCAGCTGTGACGCGGATAGCGTGACCGTTTACGACTAATTTGCCATCTTTTGCTTCTACTGTACCTTCAAAGCGACCGTGCATTGTGTCGTATTTCAGCATATAGACCATATACTCTACATCAATCAGGTCATTAATCCCTACGATTTCAATATCGTTTCTGGTCATTGCTGCTCTAAATACTAAACGACCGATACGACCGAAGCCGTTGATACCAACTTTAATCTTTGACATTTTTGTTATTTTTAAGGTTATTAATCTGTAAGTTTCTCTTTAATGTTGTAATTAATTTGTTTGTTTTATATTTTGGGGTAAAAAGATCTGCTTAAGTATTTTCACGCACAACCTTACTTAGGAAGGTTGATGGGGCGTTTCAGTTGCTATCTGAGAATAAGCCGGACATTTGCGATCTATTGCATAAGATGAAAGTGTAATGGATACAAATGCACTGATAATGACATAAAGGAGTATCTTTTTTGTTTTCATAATAATTGAAATAAATATATAATTTTAAGCAATGGTAGTCACAAATGTATAATAAATAATTGAGAATGGGAAATGGAGTGTTGAAATTTTCAAAAATGAGGGTAAGATGTGTGATGGATGGGGAGGGTTATATATCGAGTTTTACTACGGTGATGCCTGATCCGCCTAATTGCAGTTGTTCGTCGGTATAGGAGGCGATAAGCGGGTTGGTGCCGAGATATTGGCGAATGATTTGCCGCAAGGCGCCTGTCCCTGTCCCGTGGAGGAGGCGGATTTCTTTGTAGTTGAGCATAATGGCTTCGTCGATGAAGCTGATGACTTGTTGTAATGCTTCGTCACCACGCATCCCGCGGAGGTCTATATCGGGTTTGAAGTCCATTCGTTTTTGACTGATGTTTTCTTGTATGTTGGCATAGGATGCCTGTGGTTGGCTTGCTTTTTTGGCTTGTCCGGCTGAAACTTTTGTCAGGAGGGATAGTTTGGCGTTGGTGCGCAGGTTGCCGAGAGCAATGGTTGCTTCTTTTCCGTTTATTGCAATGATTTCGCCTATTGTTTTATTGGGCAGGCTGACGTAATCTCCTTTTTGGAAGGTGGTTTCGCCGGTTTTCTGTGGAGGGAGGGGATGGGTGTTTGTTTGTTTTTTTAGTTTTTCTTTTTTGTTTTTTTCTCTATTTTGCAGTTTTTCCATTTTCAACCGAATGCTTTCTTCTTCTGTTGCGATGGCTTCTGATAAGATCCGTCCTTTTTCTGTTTCCATTTTTTGGCGGATGAGTTTTGTTTTTTCTTTGTCCGCTTGGTTTTCTCGAATTTCGCGAATGGTCTGTTCGATGGTTTTATTGGCGGAGTCAATGATTTCCTGTGCTTTTTGTTGGGCTTCTTTGATGATGTTTTTCCGGATTTTGGAAGCCTCACTGAGTTCGTTGCTATATTTTTCTACTACTTCGTCTAAGCGTTTTTCGTTTTCGTGGATTTTACGCCTTTTTTCTTCCCAGTAGCGTTTGTCGCGGGCAATATCTTTGAGGTTTTTGTCGTAATTGATGTGGTCTTCTCCGATTTTTGAGGCGGCATCGTCCAGTATGTCTTTGGGTAAGCCTATTTTTTTGGCGATTTCAAAAGCAAATGATGATCCCGGTTTACCGATGCATAGTTCGAAGAGGGGAAGCATTTGGTGGCTGTCGTATAGCATTGCTCCGTTTTCGATGCCGGGGGTTTGGGCGGCATAGTGTTTTAGATTGGTGTAGTGGGTGGTGATGACACCTTTTACTTTTGCTTTGTTTAAGGCGGTTAGGATGGATTCTGCGATAGCTCCTCCCAGCATTGGCTCTGTGCCTGTACCAAATTCATCTATTAATATTAATGTGTCCGCATCGCCATAGCGTACGAAGTTTTTCATATTGATCAGATGTGAGCTGTAAGTGCTGAGGTCGTTTTCAATGGATTGTTCGTCGCCGATGTCTATGAGTATTTTTCCGAATATGCCGAATATGCTGTTTTCGCCGACAGGAACGGGCAGACCGCACTGGAACATATATTGTAGTAGTCCGGCGGTTTGCAGGCATACTGATTTACCACCGGCATTGGGTCCGGAGATGAGGATGATCCGTTGGTCTGTGTTTATTTCGATGCCGAGTGGCACTAAGGCTTTGTTGGTGTTTTTAAAATTTAGCCACAGTAAAGGATGCCGAGCTTGATACCATAGCATTTCGGGCTGTTGGCTGGATATGGGGATGATTGCGTCGATATAAACAGAAAAGGAGGCTTTGGCGCGAACGAAATCAATGTAGGCCAAAAAGTCGTAAGCAGGGATTAAATCGTTTACGTAGGGGCGCAGTTCGTCTGCAAATTTTCTTAGGATGCGGGTGATTTCCCGTTTTTCTTCTAATTCTAATTCCCGTATTTCGTTGTTTGTTTCTACGATTTCTGCCGGCTCGATATAGGATGTTTTTCCGGTGGCGGATTCGTCGTGTACGATCCCGTTTATTTTCCGTTTGTAGGCGGAGGGAACGGGAATGACCATTCGCCCGTCCCGGATGGCTATGGAGCTTTCTTTGTCTGCCCAGCCTTCTGTTTGTGCTTGTTGCAATAAACTTTGTATGCGTTTGGAGATGCCTGCTTGTTTACGGGCTAATTGGTGGCGTATGTCGTTTAATTCAGGCGAGGCGGTGTCTTTGATGCTGCCGTGTTTGGATACGATGGCATCCAAACGTTGCAGTATGTAAGGGAATAGTTGTATTTCTCCTGCTTTGGCGGTTAAGATGGGGTAGCGTTCTTCTTTGTCCCGGAAAAAACGGATGATGGAGGTGAGAGATTCTAAAGAATTTTTCAGTGCCACCATTTCAGCTACTTCCAAAAATAGTCCTTCTATGCGGATTTTCCCTAAAAAAGGACGGGCATCCCGGAAATGATCTCCTGGAAAATCATCTTCTTCCCGGAGAATGGACATAAATTCACGTGTTTCGTTTAATTTCTCTTTGATGACGAGAAGATCGGCAGAGAAGGTCATTGTATCTACCAATTCTCTGCCCATATCACTCAGACAATAGTTTTTTATCAGTTGTCTGATTTTATCAAATTTTATTTTGTTCTCGAAATTTTCCGGATAAACCACGTTGATTGTATTTTGTTTGATGAAACAAAAGTACAACAAAAAATAAAAGGTCGAGTAGTTATGGTGAACATCTCTTCTTTTATTTAATGTTTCCGTTGATGGTTAAGGTTGTTTCTGTATTTTTTGGATCGTTGGTGATGACTGTGATGGTTTTGTATTGACGTCCGTTTTTTCCGGTAGAATCAAATATGGTCCGAATGACGGTTGATTTTCCGGGTGCGAGGGTGTTTTGTCCGAGAGTGACGGCTGTACATCCGCAACTGGCTTTTGTTTTACGAACGATTAGATCACTTTTCCCTTTATTGGTGAGCGTGAAGTCGCAGTTTGCTTTTTCACCCGTTTTGATGTCTCCGAAGCTGACTTCTTTTTTATCAAATTCTGCTATGGGTGCATTTGCCAATTGTTTTTGATCCAGTTTGCTGAAATCTTCTGTCAGATTGGCTGTGATTGTCAGACGGTTGTTGTAATTGCGTGCATTGTTTAAGGATAGGATTAAACTTTCATAGCAATAGCCGTAGTCGTTTTTTTGAGGAGCATTGAGGGTGACAAGGAGGGTCCCTTTTTGACCGGGAGCGACTTTTGTCGGGATAAATGTGGTTTGGATGTATGAGGGTTGGTATTGAACTGTCAGGGCAACCGAATCTTTTCGGGTGTTTATGAAGGTCAGTTTTTCCGATACGGTTTGCCACGTGTAGACTTTATCAAAACTAATGTTTGTGTTTTTGAATTTGATGCCTTCTAAATTGTATTTATAGAGTAGTTCCGGTTTGGCGGGGTTGTCAACGATTTGTCCGGAAAGGTTTAGTTCTAAGCGATTGTTGCGCGCATTTGAATAGACCAGTGTCTGAAAGTTGAAATTTTCTTGCAAATTAGAAGAGATGAACGAGAGTTTGATTTCACCGGTTTTTCCCGGCATCAGGGGCTCACGTGTCCATCCCGGTTTTAGAGAGCTACTCATTGGTGAAACGCGGGTGATGATCACGGGTTGTTCGCCGGTGTTTTTAACAGTGTAGGTCACTGTGGTCGATTGGTCGTCGGCTTTCAGTTCTTTCATCACGATGGTTGATTTTTTGCATTCCAACACGCCTTGGGCAAAGGAATTGGCTGATAAAAGTAGGGCTGTTATTAAGTATAGGAAGAATTTCATAATTGGAATATAAAATAAGGTTGAATACGGATGGTTGTGTTTTGATGTTTGAAATGTCTTTGGATAGCGTGTCTATCTGTTAAAGGACATTTGTCGTTATTTTATAGGTTAAAGTTATGTTTTTCGGATCGTTGGTGGTGAATTG
Organism: Odoribacter sp.; assembly: GCA_036657595.1. Lineage (GTDB taxonomy): Bacteria > Bacteroidota > Bacteroidia > Bacteroidales > Marinifilaceae > Odoribacter. The sequence goes on from JAVXFZ010000005.1 coordinate 27,974, forward strand.
AACTAAACGGATTTTTTTACCCGGATTGCTATCTGTTTTGAAGCTGATGGTGGCTTTTACTTTTTTACCGGGTTTGATGGTTGATTTTGCTACGTTTATAGACATATTTTTTTCCGAAGGTTTTAATTTCCGTACGATTAAATCGGATTTACCTGTGTTTTGAATATAAAATATGTGTACTTGTGGAGTATTTTTGGCGAGGTTGTCTAAGGTCGTTTCCATTTCGGAGAAAGCAATTGCCGGAGCATTGGTGTAATCGCCGTTGTAGGATGAGAAGTCTTCGTCAATGTTTGCTGTGACGGTAATGTTTTCGATGGTGTTGTTGTTGACGGTCACTTGTACGTTGTCGCTAACAAAGCCCCAGTCGTTTCTTTTCATTGCATCGTATTTGATCAGGATGATTCCTTTTTCTCCTTTTTGGAGGGTCGGTGTGTTGATACTGGCTGTGATGTAGGGTCGGTGTGTTGAAACGTTTATGGTGGCTGCTTGTTCTCCTGTGTTGGCTATTTCAATGCTTTTTTCGATTTTCTGTGTGTTTTTGATATTTCCCAGATTTAAGCTATTTGCCATCATTTTGATGGGTCCTACTGCAAATTTGTAATTACCAAAAGGATTTACGGGTTTACGAGTGACGTTTCCCCGAATAGTGAGTGACATCACCGGATTCTCTGCATTTGAATTGACGGTGATACTTTTGATGAAAGAGCCCGGACGATTTCGAGGGTCGTATGATACTTTAATAATGCCTGATTGTCCCGGAGCAACAGGTTGACGATTCCATTCCGGCGTTGTACATCCGCATCCTGCCCGTACGTTGGTGAGTATTAATGGTGCTCTTCCTGTATTTTTGAAAATGAAATCAACGGAGGCTTTGCCATTTGCTTCACCAATGGTGCCGAAGTTGTGGGAGGTGTTTTCAAATTCAATTTTGGCTTTCTGTCCGAAAACCATCGAAGGCAGAAGAATCATTAATAAAAAAAACAATTTTTTCATTTGTAGTAAGTTTAATATCATTGTTTTGAATTTATATATATACACTGTGCCAAGCAGAAACTGTGGACATTAAATAGCCCAAGGCTGTAAAAACTTACAAATGTAGAAATAATAATAAAAAGATGTTGAAATTATGTTTTAAATAAAGGTGAAAATTTATAGAAAGAGGGAGGAAGAAAAAAGGATAAAGAATTTTGTGAAGATCATTTCTGTATCCTTTTTATTTCTGCATCGGTGATTCAATGAATGAACGATTTGTTATTTAAATATGGAGGTGAGTGTCCACAAATATGATGAGTTTTTTGGAGATTTTTTGGTAAAATAGATAATATGATGTATCTTTGCGGCGTTTAATCGATATGAATCAATTTAAAGAAGTAGTAACTATGTATTTAACATCAGAAAAAAAAGAAGAACTTTTTACCCAATACGGGAAGTCTAATAAAGATACAGGTTCCTCGGAATCTCAGATAGCTTTATTTTCCTACCGTATTAGTCATTTAACAGAGCACTTGAAAGCCAATCACAAAGATTTCGGTACACAGAAAGCGCTGATTAAATTAGTAGGAAAACGCAGATCATTGCTTGATTATCTGAAAGACCGTGATATTGAAAGATATCGTGCTATTATTAAGTTATTGAATATACGTAAATAAAATACGTTTTCCACAAGCCCGGTATTGCCGGGCTTGTTTATATCCTCCCTCCTCCCTCCTCAAAAGAATTCCGTTAAAATTAATTTCATTTTAACCGTTAAAGTAATTATGAACGTTATTGAAAAAAGCATTACTCTATCTGATGGTAGGGTGATTACACTGGAAACAGGCAAATTGGCAAAACAGGCTGATGGTGCCGTGATGGTGAAAATGGGCAATACGATGTTGCTTGCAACAGTTGTATCAGCACAGGATGCAGGTCCTGATGTTGATTTTATGCCATTGTCAGTAGATTATAAGGAGAAATTCGCGTCGGTAGGACGTTTTCCCGGAGGTTTTACGCGGAGAGAGGGAAGATCTTCTGATTATGAGGTCTTGGTGTCTCGATTAGTAGATCGCGCTTTACGTCCTTTATTTCCGGATGATTATCACGCTGAAACTTTTGTACAGGTGACTTTGTATTCAGGCGATGAGGAGTCGATGCCGGATGCATTGGCAGGATTGGCTGCTTCGGCTGCTATCGCTGTCAGTGATATACCGTTTCACGGTCCGATCTCTGAAGTACGGGTAGCCCGCATCAACGGAGAGTTTGTGATCAATCCTTCGGCTTCAGCATTGAAACAAGCTGATCTTGATATTATGGTAGGTGCTACCTATGAGAATATTATGATGGTAGAGGGAGAAATGAATGAAGTTTCTGAAAAAGAGATGTTGGATGCCATTAAATTTGCTCACGTTGCTATTAAGGAACAGTGTTTGATGCAGAAAGAACTTGCTGAAGCTGTCGGTAAAGCAAAACGGACTTATTGTCACGAAGTGAACGATGAGGAACTTCGGAAAGATATTTGGGCTAAATGTTATCAGAAAGCATACGATGTAGCTCGGCAATGCAATGCCGATAAGCATTTGCGTGCTGAATTGTTGGAGAATGTGCGGGCAGAATATTTGGCTACACTGAGTGAAGAAGATCAGAATGCCAAAAAAACATTGGTGGCTCGTTATTATCACGATGTAGAAAAAGAGGCGATGCGCCGGATGATTCTTGATGAAGGGGTACGTTTGGATGGACGTACGACGGAACAGATTCGTCCGATTTGGTGTGAAGTGGGTTATCTGCCGGGTCCTCACGGATCATCTGTTTTTACACGTGGTGAGACTCAATCTTTGTCAACGGTTACTTTGGGAACGAAGTTGGACGAGAAATTGATTGATGAGGCTACTATTCAAGGGAAAGAAAGATTATTGTTACATTATAATTTTCCTCCTTTTTCTACGGGTGAGGCGAAAGCATCCCGTGGGGTAGGACGTCGTGAAATCGGTCACGGTAATTTGGCATTACGTGCCTTGAAATCAATGATCCCAACAGATTTTCCTTATACAATACGGATTGTATCGGATATTCTGGAATCTAACGGATCTTCTTCAATGGCAACCGTATGCGCCGGAACATTGGCGTTGATGGATGCCGGTGTGCCGATGAAAAAGCCGGTGACGGGTATTGCAATGGGGTTGATTACGGATAAGGGATGTGCGAAATATGCGATTTTGTCGGATATTTTGGGTGATGAGGATCATTTGGGTGATATGGACTTTAAGGTGACCGGTACGCGTGACGGTATTACTGCTACGCAGATGGATATTAAGGTGGACGGATTGTCGTATGATATTATGGAACAGGCATTGGAACAGGCAAAGAGGGGACGTATGCATATTATGAATATCATAACAGAAACAATGCCGGCTCCGCGTGCAGATTTGAAGCCACACGCTCCACGTATTGTCAGTGTTACGATTGATAAGGATCAGATTGGTGCATTGATTGGTCCCGGAGGAAAGATTATTCAGGATATTCAGGAGAAATCAGGCGCAACGATTAATATTGAAGAGGTGGGGAATAAAGGTATTGTAGATGTTTCAGCAACGAATAAAGACGCAATTGATAAGGCGTTGGCTCGTATTCGTGCGATTGTTGCAAAACCGGAAGTGGGTGAAATTTATGACGGTATCGTGAAATCTATTATGCCCTTTGGTGCATTTATAGAGATTATGCCGGGTAAGGATGGTCTGTTGCACGTTTCTGAGATCGACTACAAACGGATTGAAAAAGTAGAAGATGTATTAAAAGAAGGTGAACATATTCAAGTGAAATTGTTAGAGGTTGATGCGAAGACGGGGAAACTTCGTTTGTCGCATAAAGCCTTGTTGCCGAAGCCGGAAGGTTATCAGGAAAGACCTGAGAGACCGGAAAGACGGGATCGTGGCGAAAGAATTGAACGCCCTGAAAGACGGGAACGTCCGGAACGTTCGGAACATAACGATTGAGAACAATAATAAAGAGAGGCGAAAGCCTCTTTTTTTATTTAATTTGCTATATTTGCAATGCATAAAATTTCGGTAATATGGAGAATAGATTAATTGTAGGGATCACCCAAGGAGATGTGAATGGTATCGGGTATGAGTTGATCATCAAGATGATGGCGGAAAACAAAATTTGTGAAGTTTGTACGCCGGTTCTTTTTGGTTCTTCTAAGGTGGCCGCTTATCATCGTAAGGCTTTGAATGTAGAGAATTTCAGTCTGAATAGTATTCAGAGGGCACAGGAGGCGAACGCAAAGCGTTGCAATGTGATTAATTGTGTTGATGATGCGATAAAAGTGGATTTGGGACAAGAAACGCCGGAATCGGATGAGGCTTCAATGATTGCTTTGAATGCAGCATTGGAATCGCTGGATCGGAAAGAGGTGGATGTAGTGGTTGGGGCTCCTCAGGGGTGTAATTCTTTTCAGCCATTTTTGAGTTGTCCGTCTTTTATGGCAGATCGCTATGATGCCCGAAATATAATGCCGTTGTTGGTGGGGGTAAAGATGAAGATGGGATTTGTGACGAGTCATCTGCCTTTTAAAGATGTTCCGGAGAATATTACGGTTGCTAATGTTTATAATAAGTTGAGGTTGTTGGATGATTGTTTGAGGAAGGATTTTACGATCCGTAAGCCTCGCATTGCTGTGTTGGGCTTGAATCCTCACGCCGGTGAGAATGGTCTGTACGGACAAGAGGAAAAGGAGATTATTGTTCCGGCAATAGAGAAAGCCCGTAATAGCGGTGTAATGGCTTTGGGACCTTATGCTCCTGACAGTTTGTTTGGTGGTGTTGATTTTGAGAAGTTTGATGTTATTTTGGCGATGTATCACGATCAGGGGATGACTCCGTTTAAGGCGATAGAGGGGAATGATGGGGCTGTCTTGTTGGCAGGATTGCCGATCGTATATACTTCAACGGTTCACGGAATGGCTTACGATATTACCGGACAGGGGATTGGCGATGAATCTGCTATGAGAAATGCCGTTTATTTGGCAATTGATGTGTATAATAATCGACAAATGAATGCCGAACTTGCAGAGAATCCGTTGAAACATTATGATATTGCTTCTAATAGTAATGAAAGCGATCTGAATGTAGAACAGATTGCGGGAGTGCAAAGAGAAGTGGAATAATAAGTTTTATAGTGATTGTGATTTTCTTAAAAGGAGTCGTTTAGAGTTTTTAAATGTTCTCTGAGTCGTTTGATGTTGTTTCTATGGAGTTGAAGAGCTTACATTCTGCTTAGTCTACTGAGCATTCGAGGAATATAAGTGGCGATATGCCGTTTCTTTTTTGCTTCATAGACATCAGATATTTGGATGAGAATGGCTGTTTCTTCTACTCCTCCGAATCCCGGATTGATAGCAGTGCCGAACATTTTCATTGAGGGTGAAAGGCTCATATAGGCGTTCACTAAGGGAGGGATATTTTCACCGAGTTCGCGTACATAACGGGATAGCATTCTGTAATCGTCATCGTAGTTTGTTCCGGTAAAGATTTGTTTCATTTGTTGTTCGTCAATGTTGATCTCCAAAGGAATAATGGGTACGACAAGTTTTTCGCGGTCTTGAAAATATTTCTTCATAAAATACAGAATCATATTTCTTGCCTGTATGTTGAAACTGGTGTACATTGTTACTTTCCCAAAGAAGTATTCAATTTCCGGATGTTCAACGGTTAATGCGCCCAGTCCGTCCCAAAGGTTGTCGAGAGCAAATACTGATTTGCGTCCCATCCGGGTGGATTGGTAGAGCGGATGTACGAATGAACGCCCCAGTTCTATCATACGAGGGAGGTAACTGATTTTGAATTGATCGGAAAAATGGAATAGTTCGCTGGTGGCAAGATTGGGCTCTCCTGCCGTATTTTCGGGTAAATGGTTGCAAAGAATATAACGGTAGCCGCCGATGATTTCCTTTTCTTTCGGATCCCATACAATCAGTTGTTGGTAGGGAGAGTTTTCTGCAATGTCAAATTCATCCAGGTCTATTTCTTTGCCTGTACCGCCCCCTGCACTACGAAATGTCAGTTCGCGAATACGACCTACTTCACGGATTAGATTAGGGGCGGATTTGAAGTTAAATGTATAGATTTCATTCCCACCTTTATTGGTTTTCCGCATAAAACATTCTTCGGTCAATTCAGCAATAAGTTTTTCTTTATCAATAGGATAAATGACAGGTTGCATTTTTATAGTATTGTTTGAGTTTTTGTAATTTCTTTTTTCTTTTTTATGAATCGTGATGGATAGTTGCTATCTGATTTGAAGTTACAAATATAGTATTTAATCCTGAAAATATGAGATTCGGAAATAAAAAACCTTGTCTATCCCTTTCAATTTTGTACTTTTGTGTCGTTTGGAAAGAAAAAAGCGGAGAACAATGTTTCTTTATTTTCGTATCTTCACAGACTAAAAAATAGTGGAAGTCAATAGATTTATAGATGTGACGTTGTGTCGTTGTAATTGTTTGACGTATTTAATTGTTTGACCTTATTTAATGGTAAAAATGAAAGAGATGGCTTGGGTGAAGATAAAATGGATGCAGATATTCTGTTGGATTTGTTTTTTGATGTTGTTTTTTTCCTGTTCAAAAGATGAGGATGAGCCGATTCCGGTGGATCGTACTGTTTTGGTCTATATTGCTGCGGATAATAATTTGAATAGTGAAGGATATACTAATATCGGGTTGATGTTGAAGGGTATGGAGCAGATTGAGGGGAGATTGGTGATTTATATTGATCCGGTGGATGATGTGCCTTGTTTGTTGACGATAAAGGGTGGACGTGGATGTCGGTTGGATACGCTGCGGATTTATTCGGAGGAAAATTCGGCATCGCCGGAAGTATTGGCAAGGGTGATTGATGAAACCCGTGATTTGTATCCGGCATCCGCTTATGGGTTGGTGTTGTGGTCGCACGGAATGGGTTGGTTGCCGTCGGATTATTTTTTTCCGGGAGCCTATTCGATGTCAGTTCGTCGGGAGATGCCTCGTACTAAATATTTTGGAGAGGATCAACATACGGGAGGTTCATCTTATGCGGGAAAAATGAAGATAGGGGATCTGGCGGCGGCATTGCCTGAAGGTTTTCAGTTTATTTTGTTTGACGCTTGTTTTATGTCGTCGATAGAGGTTTTATATGAGTTGAAGGATAAGACGGATTATATTATTGCTTCTCCTACGGAGATTATCTCGGATGGATTCCCTTATGATAAGGTTGTGCCTTTGATGTGGGGGGGGGAAGAGGATTTGAAGCAAATGTGTCGGGAGTTTTATAATTATTATAATACTCATCCGCTGGGCGGTAATTATCAGTCGGCAACGATAGCATTGGTGAGAACGGATGGTTTGAAGCCTTTAGCGGGTATTGTTCGGGAGGTCTTGTCCGGGAAGACGAATTTTGTACCTGTATGGCGTTATCCATTAAGTCGTCATGAGTTGCCTAATGTGTTTTTTGATTTGGGGGCGTATGTTCATCAGATGGCATCAAAGGAACAACGAGCTGTTTTTGATCAAGAAATGAGCAGGACGCTTGTTTATAAGGCTGCCACCGTAAATCTTTTCGGGAAGCCGATACCGGCAGATTATTTTAGTGGTATCTCTACTTATATTCCCTTGTCTCAATGGGCTAATATGAATCAAAAATATAATGTTTTGAGTTGGCAGCAGGCTGTGTATTAAAACGAATGACTATCTTGCAAATGATGAATCGCCGGATTTTACGTCTTGCTTTGCCCTCTATTGTGTCGAATATTACGGTTCCATTGTTGGGATTGGTGGATGTGGCTATTGTGGGGCATTTGGGATCAACGGCTTATATCGGGGCTATTGCTATCGGAGGGCTGTTGTTTAATATTTTATATTGGAATTTTGGTTTTCTCCGGATGGGTACGAGTGGCTTAACTTCGCAGGCGTATGGGCGAAAAGATGCGAATGCGGAGATGAGAGTGTTGGTGCAGGCGGTAGTGGTGGGGCTTGTTTCGGCGGTGGTGATTTTGTTGTTGCAAGTTCCGGTGGAGCGTTTGGCGTTTTCGTTGTTGGATACGAGTGTGGAGGTGGAGCGATATGCGATGGCTTATTTTCGGGTGTGTATTTGGGGGGCTCCGGCAGTCTTGGTGATGTATAGTTTCAAGGGATGGTTTATCGGAATGCAAAATTCTCGTTTCCCGATGTATATTGCCATAGGAGTGAATGTGATAAATATTGTGTGTAGTCTTTGTTTTGTGTTTGTGTGGCAGATGGGTGTAGAAGGAGTGGCGTTGGGGACGGTGGTGGCAGAATGGTCGGGGGTGGGGATGGCAGTTGGTTTGTGGAGATGGCGTTATGGGATGCTCCGACAGCGGATTGCTTGGCGCGATAGTCTGAAGGTGGGGATGATGCGTCGATTCTTTGCTGTCAATCGGGATATATTTTTTCGAACTGTTTGTTTGATTGCAGTGACAACATTTTTCACTTCTACGGGAGCGAAGCAGGGAGATGTGATTTTGGCGGTGAATACTTTGCTGATGCAGTTGTTTACGTTGTTTTCTTATATTATGGATGGTTTTGCTTATGCGGCGGAAGCACTTACCGGACGGTATATTGGTGCTTGTAATGTGAAGCAATTGAAGATGGCTGTGCATCATTTATTTGGCTGGGGAATCGGTTTGTCGTTGTTATTTACGTTGTTATATGCTTTCGGCGGTCGGGAATTTTTGGGTTTGTTGACGAATGATGAGCAGGTGGTGGAGGCTGCCGGTGGGTATTTTTATTGGGTGTTGGCTGTTCCGTTGTTGGGATTTGGTGCTTTTCTTTGGGATGGAATATTGATCGGAGCGACGGCTACGCGAGTGATGTTGCGGGCAATGTTGGTTGCTTCCGGTGCTTTCTTTTTGATTTATTACGGTTGTTCGGGAGGAACAAATAATCATATTTTATGGTTGGCATTTTTGGTGTATTTGTTTTTACGGGGTGTGATGATGACGATTTGGGGACGACAGATTTTTACAGAGGCTTATTTGAAACGTGTAGAAAATCTAACCGTTATCACCGGATTGTAGCGGGATGCGGAAATAGTTAATGTGTTGGTGGTAAAGTTTGAAAGTGTTTTTCTGTTGTTTTTAGGTGGACTTTATGCGTTTTATTCCGGTACATACAATGACGTAGTTGAGAAGTAGGAGGGCAATTAATCCGGCGAGGAAGTATTGCCAGCCGAAGAGGTCAAGTATTACGCCGGTAGCCCAACCGAGAAGACTGGAACCGAGATAGTATGCTAAGAGGTAGATGGAGATGGTGACGGAGCGTTTGGCTACATTATAATCGCTGACGATGCGGTTGCAGAGTACGTGAACGACAAAAAAGTTGAAGGTGAAAGCTGCCAATCCGAGCGCAACGATCCAGAAGTTTGTAATATATAGTAGTAGAATCACTGTGGCAGAGAGGAGAAGGGCGATTTTAAATACGGTGAAATGATTGAATCGGCGTGTGAGTCCTGCGGTGGCGATGGAACCGAAAACGCCGAAAATGTACATTAGGTAGATATAATGGATGTAGTGTGGGGAGAAATTGAATGGTGCTTTGATTAGGTAGAATCCCATATAGTTATAGAGGCTGACAAAAACGCCGAGTATTAATCCTCCGGTAGCATAAAAGGGGATGAGTGTTTTGTTGGTAATTAATCGGAGATTGTCGGTGATGAGTGATTGAAAGTTTTCTTTTTTAGGAATGAAGTTTTTAGAGCGAGGACTGAATATTATAAATAGGATGGCAAAGAGGGCACAGATGAGTCCGATGCTGACGGATGCGACACGCCAAGAGTATTCTGATCCTACCCACGAAGAAATGACACGTCCGCCCATACCGCCCAGTGCGTTTCCGGCAATATATAGTCCGACAATTTTGCTTTTATTGCGGGTGGATACTTCTTCGGAGATGTATGCCATAGATACGGAGGTCGCTCCTGATAATAGAAATCCTTTGGCAGCACTGAGTAGAATCAGTGGTAAAAATGTGGGAGAAAAAGAAGCAGTCACGGAGAATAGCGAGGAAGCAAGCAACCCTATACCGATCATTTTTTTTCGTGGAATGCGGTCGGCAATAAACATTGTCGTAAGTAGTCCAAATACCATTCCCAATGTCGAGAACGATATGGCAAGGCTACTGTGACTGGCTGTTAGTGAAAAGTCGTGAGCTAAATCCGGTAGCAAGGGCTGGAAATAGTAGAGCTGTGCAAAGCAGGAAAATCCCGATAGAAATATACAGATCGAAATGATGAGGTCTTTTCGGTTTTCTTCCTTTTCAATAGCAGATTGTATTTTCATATATATTTTTGAAAAGTCGCGCAAATGTAAATAGGTTCGTTTGAAATTCCAAATACCAAGAGGTTTAAATCAGTTGTATGGATGAATTTATCTTTTCTGTGTTTTTTCAAGATTTTTTTGTGAGATGAGATTTTTGAGGAATCAGGAATTTGAATAGATTTTTATATCTTTTCCTTCACTTTTTTTAGAGCGTGATGGAGCGGATTATATTTACTTTATCGTATGAGAAACGTTGGGCTTGTTGGATGGTTTACTTTTTAAGTTGTGCTTTATTCTTCAGAGCAAATGTCTACTTGTTTTTCAATTAATTGGTCCAGAGAAATGAAAGATTCTGTTTTCGCAATGCCCGGAATGTTTTGGAGGGTGTTTATTAGTATGTTCATTAAATGCTGATGGTCGTTACAACGAATTTTCAGGAAGAATGAGTAGTGACCGGTGATAAAATGGCATTCAATGACTTCGGGTATTTGTTCGATTTCTTTTACTACGGTTTTGTATTGATGGGCATTGTCCAGAATGACTCCTATAAAAGCACATATTTTGAAACCAAGTGCTCTGGGCTTAACGATGAAGCGTGAACCTTCAATAATGCCTGAATCTTCCATTTTTTTCACTCTTTGGTGAATGGCTGCTCCTGATATACCGCATTCCCGTGCAATTTCAAGAAATGGTATTCTGGCATTTTTTACAAGAAAAGAGAGGATTTTCCGATCAATCTCGTCTATTTGGTATTTCATAGTTTTGAGGTTTTGTAGAAATGTTTTTTATTGATTTCTATCGGTTGTGTTATTATCTGAAATTCAATACACTATACAGTTGTTTCCTTTGCTTATAATAAGATCGTCCTTCATCGTTTGTAATGTTTTTAATAACATTATCAATTAAAGTGGTGAAGATGGTGGCAAAGGTGAATCCTTCGGGTGGATAAATCTGTGGATTATGGATGTCGTTTAATTTAGCGATGTACATACGTGCGATCATTTCGCTGGATATATCGTTTTTGTACATTCCTTGTTGCATTCCTTTTTCAATATTGATTTTGATTTTTTCATAAATGAAATCGGAACGCATTTGAAGATGAGGCTCAAAGACATCGGGGAAAAGTTCGGAAAACATAATTGTGATAGATGGGCTGACACTGAAGAAACGTTTGTTGATTTCATTACTTATAATGAGCATAATATCAATAGCATTCCAGCCTTCAAAATCATATTCGTTGAAGATTTCTTCAAAACATTTTCTTTCCAATTCTAAGATGGCTTTTACGATGTCACGGCGATCGGTAAAGTTTTCTCTTAATTCTTCCAAAGAGAGTTCTACTGTTCGTAAATGTTCTTCATTTAAATCGTTGATACCATATTTTGCAATATAGTTGCGCAATTTTTCTGCGAGAATATATCGTTTTTCCATCATTGTGTGTGTATTCTGTTTCGTGGTGTAAATATAATAAACAAAATGGAAGAGCAGCAAAAGAACATTGTAAATTATTATTTTTTTCCTCGTTTTTCTTTCAAAAAATATGGATTCTAATAAGAAAATATTTTAATCGAGGCTTTCAGGGATGTCGAAAGTATGAAGCAAATTCGGTCGGTTGTGTGAATGCTATTTGTAACGCTTAAATATTCAATATATATCTATTCCTTGTTTTCAAATTAAAATATAACTTTGCAAGGAAATAATTATTAATCTTTATTGAGTTGTTTCGGATGTGAGCGAAATGGTTTGAGAATGCGGAAAGACTCTATAAAATAGACCTTCATAAGAAGAATGATGATGCGGCAAGGAATTATAGGAATATTATTATTGATAAATACGGTTTTGTTTGCGGCGGAGAATAAAACAAAATTAGTGGTTGGAATAACTATTAGTAATTTTTATCCGGAATGGTTAGCTATTTATGGGAATGATTTATCTGAAGGAGGTTTAAAGAGGATTACCGCACAGGGAAAGGAAATTAGCGCAGATTATGATTATTTGTATTCTCAGACAGGAGTGGATCAGGCTACGATTTATTCAGGCTTGTTGCCTTCAGAACACGGTGTGATTTCACACGAATGGTATGATAGGTTGCGGAAGAAAAGGCAAAGTAATGTTGTTTCTGACCATTTTAATCTGATAGGGGGAGAAATCGGAAAAGGTTTGAGCCCTGATTGGTTGCAGGCATTGACATTGGGGTGTGCGATGAAAATGAATAATGCTTTTTCAAAAATATATAGTATTTCAATCAATGGGGAAGAGGCGGTGATGAGCGGAGGCAGTTGTGCAAATATGGCTATTTGGCTTAGTGAAAAGAATGGTAGATGGATGTCTTCTGATTATTATGCGGATTCATTACCCGGTTGGCTAAATGCTTATAATGCAAAAATGGAGAGTGATTTTTTTATTCGTCGAGGTTGGATGTCTTTAGCGGATGAAAGCGGAAATACAACTGCTTTGCGTTTAAAAAATAAGGTGGGATTGGGGAATGGATTTTTTTATGATTTAGTACAGGCTAAACGTAAGTATAATACTTACCGGATATTGAAAGCAACGCCTTATGCGAATACGATGGTTGCCGATTTGTCACAGGAATTAATTAAGTCTGAACAGTTGGGACGTGATAATGATCCTGATTTGTTGGCTTTGAATTTTTCCTGTTTGGATTATATGAATCGAGATTTTGAGGTTGGTTCACGAGAATTTCAGGATGTTGTTATGCGATTGGATCGTGATGTAGAAAAGTTGTTAAATGAATTGGATACCCGAGTGGGAAGAGGAAATTATACTGTTTTCTTGACTTTTTCGGAAGCTCGGGAGTTATTGCCGGAGGAATTGGGAAAGATGAGGCTGTCGGCAGGTTATTTTAGTATATTTAAAGCGGTAGCATTATTAAAGTCTTATTTAAGTTTAATATATGGCGATGGGGATTGGGTGTTGGATTATGATTCTGAGCAGATATATCTGGATCGCGAATTGATTGATAAAAAGAAAATTTCATTGAAAGAAATGCAAGATAAAATTGCAGATTTTATGATTGAATTCGAAGGTGTTGCGCGTGTGATTACTGCTCATTCTCTGACACATAATGTTTCTTCTTCGGGTGTTGAAGTGTTGTATCAGAATTCTTTTTCCCAAAAACGTAGCGGTGATGTATTGTATTCTCTTTTGCCAACTTGGATTCCTGAATTGAAAGACCCGGAAGATAATTATGCCCGTTACAGCAAACGGCATAAAGTGCCATTGTATTTATATGGGGCAGGGCTTCCCGTATCTTTATCTTCCACTTGTTCTATGTCGGCTCTTTTATCAATACTTTGTAAAATATTGAATATTCCAGTGCCTTATACGTCGGTGAAATAAAGATTATTTGAATTGTAGGGTTTCCATTAAATTTATAATATCTTGCCTCAGATAAGCGATAACAGGGGCTAACGAATCTTTATTCGGGTGTTGATTGAAATAGAGAGCTCCCCGAAGGAAATGGTGAGTGGAGTCTGTTGCAAAGAATTGGGTGGATGAGGCTGTGTTGCCTTCGATATAATAGATTAGCCCAAAAATCTCTTTTTTCTTAAAGTATTTTTCGTTGATCGATTCTGCTTTTATTGTGTGACTATAAGCCATTCGATGACAATCTTCTGTATAATGGAGCAGGGAGGTATCGGTTGTGATTTTTTTATATGAGAGGTGAATCTTTGCATTGTATTGTGGATAGTGTATATTTATCCAACCGGGCTCAGCGTCTTTACTTTTGTCCGGTTCGATATTTGCGATATTTGCCATTTTAAAACGATAGGGTAATGTATCCGTGGTTTGTTTCCATTCCTTTTCAGGAAAATCAATCCTGAAATAAGCGTATGGTTTGGGGGTATATTTTTCACTGCATCCGAACAGTAAAAGCGGGATCAATAGGATAAAAATCTTAGACATATTTATTGATAGATTTCCCTTCATTCTATATATGATTAAAGATTTTATTGGATGGTTGAATGGTTGGATTTTTCGTATTTGATCTTTTTAATACGTCGATTATCAACTTCTAAGATAGTAAATTTATGTTCACGGAAATGAATGATATCGTTTCTTTTCGGTAATTCTCCTTTTATTTCAAGGATTAAACCTGCCAATGTATCGGCTTCTCCTTCGATATCTTTGAAACTATCTTGATCAGCTCCGACAATTTTAATGAAATCATTGAGCAATGTGCAAGCTTCAAAAATGTATGTATTGTCTTTTGTCTTGATGTATGTTTCTTCTTTTTCATCATACTCATCATTGATTTCACCAACGATTTCCTCCAGAATATCTTCCATCGTTACGATACCGGAAGTGCCACCATATTCATCTACTACAACGGCCATGTGTACTTTTTTGATCTGAAATTCTTCCAGTAAGTCGTTGATTTTTTTTGTTTCCGGAACAAAGTAGGCAGGACGAATCAGTGATTGCCATTTGAAATTCAAGGGCTCTTTTAAGTGCGCCAATAAGTCTTTGACGTAAAGAATCCCTTCAATGGTGTCCAAATTTTCACAGTACACCGGTAAACGAGAATAGCCGTGCTCAATGACAATGTTTTTGACTTGCTCAAAACTGTCTTTTATATCCAGTGCTATGATATTAATACGGGGACGAATGATGTCAATAGCATCAATGTTACTGAAGCGGACAATGCCTTCCAGTATATCTTTTTCGTCATTTATTTCATCATCTTCAGTTAATTCGAGAGCTTTTGAGAGTTGGTCGATGGATAAGCCATTCTTTTTTACCATACGTTTACTGATGATTGATGTTGATTTGATCAATAGTACAGAAAGTGGTCGGAAAAGATAGGTTAAAAAGGTTAAAGGAGCAGCCATAAATGTCGCAACTTTAATTTGGGAGCGATTGGCATATAGTTTTGGTATAATTTCTCCAAATAATAAGATGATGAATGTGACCAGAATAACTTGGATAGTAAAACCTAAGAGAGGATATCCTGAAAAATTGAACAATGAATTGACTAAATAGGTTGAAATAATGACGATTCCTACATTAACAAAATTGTTTGTGATCAGGATGGTTGATAGTAAAAGGTTGGGCTTTTTGTAGAGGTGACAAACTTTGTTGCAGCCTTTTTCTTTTAATTTTTCTAAGTCTTTAGGGGATAGTGAAAAATAAGCAACTTCTGAAGCTGAAACTAAGGCTGATATGATCAGCATAAATAATAAGGTGATGATAAGAATAATGTCTAAGAATTCAAAAGAACCGCGCCATACTTCTTGAACTGCGCCATAAGTGTCTGTTTCCAAAATTGAAAAAATTAGTATAATTGAAATTTAAAAATTAAAATTTAAGAGCTGAGGACTAAAAAATGAAGATCAGTCGATACTGGATTTTTATTTTTTAGTTCTCAGTGCTTAAGTTTAGAAAGGTAAATCATCATTGTCGTCCGGCGTATTTACTGCGGGAGTTGTTGGAGCTGTTGTCGGTGTGTTGTACGGTTTCGCCACATTTCCTCCATTATCACCCTCTTGTTTGAAGGATAGCATTTGCATATTGTCGGCATAAATCTCCGTTGTGTATCTTTTTACACCATTTTGATCGTCCCACGAGCGAGTGCGAATGCGTCCTTCAATGTATAGGCGCATCCCTTTATGTACATATTTCTCTACAATTTCTGCCAAACCTCTCCAAAGGACAATGCTATGCCACTCCGTCTGATCTACATTTTCACCATTTTTATTTTTGTATCTTTCGGTTGTAGCAAGACGGATATTAGCAACAGCTACTCCTCCATCTAAGTATTTAACATCGGGTTCAGCGCCTACATTTCCAATTAAAATGACTTTATTAACCATAGCGTATTTTTTAAATAGTTTAAAATAATTGGTTTATTATACAATAGTTCTAATAAAACTTGTTGGTAGAATACATTATAAACTCGATTAGGGCACAAGTTATAAAGTTTTTTGGTTCCTTTGCATATTAGAAATAAAATATTTTTTCTGGAGCGAAATTAAGGAAAAAAATCCGATTTGGAAAAAAATGACAAAAATCATCTCGTTTTTTTTATTCTTAATAGAAAAGCCTTATATTTGCAAACTGAAAAATAGACAGGAATAAATAAATTATTGAATATTAAATATTTAAAGAAAATGACAAAGGCGGATATTGTTAACGAGATTTCGAGAACGACCGGGATTGAGAAAGTTGCAGTTCAAGCAACTGTGGAAGCTTTCATGGAGTCAATCAAAAATTCTGTTATTGAGGGTAAAAACGTGTATTTAAGAGGTTTCGGTAGTTTCGTTGTGAAAAAAAGAGCTGAAAAAACAGCTCGTAATATTTCCAAGAACGTGACTATCAAAATTCCAGAACATTTTATTCCTTCATTCAAACCATCCAAGAGTTTTGTTAATGAAGTTAAGAGTAATGTTAAAAAATAAGAAAGGAGGAATTTATGCCAAGTGGAAAGAAAAGAAAGAGACATAAGATGGCGACCCACAAACGGAAAAAGAGATTAAGAAAGAATCGTCATAAGACGAAGTAATATTCTCGTTTGTGAGTACAAAGATATAAACCTAAAGGCATTTGTCTTTAGGTTTATTTGATTAGACACATTTCATATTATTTATCAGCTATTGCTTAAATTGAAACATCAGTGAGTAGTGAGTTAGTTATTGACGTAAAGGCAGATGAGATAGTAATTGCTTTATTGAGGGAAAAGAAGTTGGTTGAATTAACCAAGGAAAAAACCAGTATGCAATTTGCTGTTGGGGATATATATTTAGGTAAAGTGAAAAAAATTATGCCCGGCTTAAATGCTGCTTTTGTAAATGTGGGGTATGAAAAAGATGCTTTTTTGCACTATCTGGATTTAAGTCCTCAATTTCATTCACTTGACAGCTATATTAAACAGTGTATAGCTCGTAGAGGAATGCCGGTATCTAAGTTGAAATTAGAACCGGAAATTGATAAAACCGGAAAAATTTCTGAAATATTGACCGTGGGACAATGGGTAGCTGTTCAAGTAGCCAAAGAACCAATATCTACGAAAGGTCCCCGATTAACATCGGAGTTAAGCATTGCAGGCAGAAATTTAGTATTGATGCCTTTTGCTGATAAAGTTTCTGTTTCTCAGAAAATAAAATCACCGGAGGAACGAAAACGACTGAAGCGATTGATTGAAAGTATAAAACCAAAGAATTTTGGTGTTATCGTCCGGACAGTAGCTGAAGGGAAAAAAGTAGCTATATTTGATAGTGAATTAAAAGAATTAGTGGAGAGATTTGAGACAGCTTTTAAGCATATCCGTGATGTAGAGCCGCCAAAGTTGATCTTGGGAGAAATAGATCGTACTAGTGCCATTCTTAGAGATATATTGAATCCTTCTTTTGAAAATGTATATGTAAATGACATAACTTTGAGTAAAGAAATACGGCATTTCCTCAGTACCATTGCTCCGGAAAAACAAGATATTGTAAAATATGTATCACCCGAAATCCCTATTTTGGATCATTTCGGTGTGGATAAACAAATAAAATCTTCATTGGGTAGAACTGTTTCGTTTAAGAATGGTGCTTACTTGATTATTGAACACACAGAGGCTTTTCACGTGATTGATGTCAATAGTGGTAACCGTACTAAATTGGGAGATGATCAGGAAACCAATGCACTTGAAGTGAATCTATCAGCAGCAGAAGAGGTGGCTCGTCAATTGCAACTTCGGGATATGGGTGGCATCATTGTGATTGACTATATTGATATGCAAAAGGCTGAGAATCGACAGAAGTTGTTCGATCGTATGAGAGAATGTATGGAGATTGATCGAGCCAAACATACTGTTTTGCCTTTAAGTAAATTCGGACTGATGCAGATTACTCGCCAACGGGTACGTCCAGAGATGACTGTGGACACGACTGAAATGTGTCCTGTGTGTCACGGTTCAGGTAAGGCAGAGGCGGCAATTCTCGTGATTGATAAAATTGAAGATGAATTGGAATATTTGGCTTGTGAGAGAAAAAACAAGCAGATTATATTAAAAGTACATCCTTTTGTCGGTGCTTTTTTGAAAAAAGGTCTTTTATCTATGCGTTTAAAGTGGGTATTCCGTTATAAAATTTCTCTGAAGATTGTTGATGTTCCTTCATATTATATTTATGAATATCATTTTTACAATCGTTATAATCGGGAATTATTGGAAGGAGATAAACCGAAAGACTAAGAAGAGCTAATGAAGATAAAGTATATAAGACTAAGAATTGCAAATTTGAATTGTTGTGGTTCTTAGTCTTTTTTTATTGATTTATATTTTAGCTGATTTTGTGGTGTTCTACTTAAAAAAACTTGAAAAACGTTTGCATACCCATTAATTATATGTTAAACTTGCACTTACGTCCTCGGTGAAAATAAATTAATAATATTTTTGTGGAGAATTTTACATCGAATGGTGTAGATGTGAAGGATCTGATCAATTTAATAATAATACACTTAAAAATTTATGAAAAAAGGATTATTTACTTTTTTACTGACGTTTATTGTGGGAATAGTCACTGTCTTTGCACAGGTTGAAAATCCTACTAAATGGTCGTATTCCCAGAAGAGCTTGGGGAATAATGAATATGAGTTAACACTTAAGACTGATTTGCAGCCGGGTTGGCATATTTATTCTATGTATACACCAGCCGGTGGTCCGATGGCAACTATTTTAGCATTTGAGGAAGCTGGAAAAGGAATTGAATTATTGGAGAGTGCTACTGAGAATGAACCGAAGAAAGCACACGATGATGTTTTTGGAGTAGATGTATGGTCATTTGAAAATGAATATATCATAACTCAAAAAGTAAAAATAACAGATCTTACTCTTGCATCCTTAAAGGGTACATTGGAATTTCAGGTTTGCCGGGAAGGACAATGTGTGATGTTTGATGAAGCATTTGACATTAAAATAGGAGAGGGAACAGCAGTAAAAAGTGATGTAGAAACGGCACCTGCTACTGAACAAGGTGCTGAACAAGACGATTCATTATGGATATTCTTTTGGGGAGCTTTTGTGGCAGGTCTTGCTGCGGTGATAATGCCTTGTGTTTTCCCGATGATCCCGATGACTGTATCTTTCTTTATGCACGGAGATGCGAACAAGGCAAAGGCGAAGGCTAAAGCTATCTTTTTCTCTTTGTCTATTATTGCTATTTATACTGCTTTAGGTTTAATTATATCTGTTTTGTTAGGACCTGACTTTATAAATTGGTTGAGTACAAACTGGGTACCGAATGTCTTTTTCTTTATCATATTTATGATTTTTGCCGCCTCTTTCTTTGGTGCGTTTGAAATTGTGTTGCCATCTTGGATTGTGAATAAATCAGATGCACAAGCAGATAAAGGTGGATATGTAGGAGCTTTTTTTATGGCGTTTACCTTAGTATTGGTATCGTTCTCTTGTACAGCTCCGATTGTTGGTACTGTATTGGTTGAGGCTGCTCGTGGATCTGTATTGCGTCCGATTATTGGTATGCTTGGATTCTCAATAGCAGTGGCACTTCCTTTTGGTTTCTTTGCATTTTTCCCATCAAAGTTGAGCAATCTACCGAAATCGGGAGGATGGTTGAATGCCGTTAAAGTGGTGTTGGGATTTATAGAAGTTGCTTTAGGATTTAAGTTCTTGATGGTTGCTGACCAGACTTACCATTGGGGCTTACTTGATCGGGAAGTTTATATTGCTATTTGGGTTACAATCTTTACTTTGCAAGGTCTGTATTTGATGGGCAAATTGAAATTTGCTAATGATAGCGACTTGCCATATATCGGAGTGCCTCGTTTGGCATTTATTATTGCTACGTTTGCATTTGTTGTATATTTGATTCCTGGAATGTTTGGTGCACCTTTAAAAGCCTTAGCCGGTTATTTCCCGCCGCAGGAAACTATTGATTTTGACATCAACCGAATTGTTCGCGAGAATGTAAAAGAAATTACCAAAGGTGGACTTTCTGTATCAGCAAATGAAGTAGCCAATGGGCAGTCAGCTGCCTGTGAAGCTCCTAAATATACGGAATATTTACATTTAGCTCATGGCTTGGATGGATATTTTGATTATGATCAGGCGTTGAAATGTGCACAAGCTCAAAATAAACCTCTATTTATCGACTTTACAGGGCACGGTTGTGTGAACTGTCGGGAAATGGAACAGAGCGTATGGGCTGATCCGCGCGTATTAGAGATGTTGAAAAAAGATTTTGTGGTTGTTGCTTTGTATGTTGATGATAAGACTACATTGCCTGAGAATGAGTGGTATGTGTCGGAATACGATGGAAAGAAGAAAAAAACATTGGGAAAGAAAAATGCTGATTTCCAAATCAAGAAATTTGATTCCAATGCACAGCCTAACTATATTTTACTTGATAGCCGTGGCGGAAACGATCAGGATTTACAACAACACGTCTTGGCTCCAGCGCGGGGACATAATCTTGATAAGGATGCTTTTGTTGCATTTCTGAAGCAGGGAATTGACGAATATAAGAAAAGAGGAAATAAATAAGTCAATAAATTTGAGATAAATACTCCTTATGAAGATAGCTTCGTAAGGAGTATTTTTTTGAATAAAACAATTGGATATGAATGGATGACTCTGTTTGTTTTTGAGTTTATTGGTCCTGCTTGAAATAGCTTTTTATTTATTTTTCTGTTATTATCCGTAATGACGAAATGATAGGAATTATACTATAAAAAGTAATCTTGTTATTTTATGTTCTTTAAATAAAATTATTTATTTAAATTGACTTACCTTTGCCGTGTAAAAGAAAGATAATATGTGTTTAATGAAATATATCTTGACGATTTTGTTGTTTGCCTTTCTGATGGGGTGTGGAGGGAAGCAGGAAAAGGATAATTTTCAATATTTTAAAAATTATCAACGTACTTTTAATGATCTGAATGACGCGCATTTAAGGTCTGCTCGGTATTGGGGAATACGACCGCTTAATTCTGAAGATAATCTTGACGGACAAAGTAATAAATTGGAAGAAATCAGCTCCTGTCGTTATTATGAATTGGATGAATTGACACATTCGTTGCCTTATCTCGTTCCGCGTGCAGAGGAACTTTTAGAAATGATTGGGCGAAATTTTCGTGATGCAGTGGACTCAAAAGGATTGTCATCGTGTAAAATTATTGTGACGAGTGTATTGAGAACGTATGGCTCTGTTCGGAAATTGAAACGGAAAAATACAAATGCGAGTGCCAATTCCGCCCATGTGTATGGGACTACTTTTGATATAGCTTATGGTCGTTTTAAAGGAGCTGATGATGAAGATATTAAAAAATTGAAGTCTATCTTGGCTGAAGTTTTGCAAGATTTGCGGAAACAGAAAAAATGTTATGTCCGTTATGAATATAAGCAGGGATGTTTCCATATTACTGTACGGTGATGTAGAATGAAGAATATTTTGTTTATCTTTGCAGATCTTTTATAGAACGAATTGTCTGAAGAGTGGACGGAATCATTCTTCCTTTTTCTTTTTAATCTTTTTAATCTTTTATATATGGGTTTACAGTGCGGAATAGTCGGACTGCCGAATGTTGGAAAGTCTACGTTGTTTAATTGTTTGAGCAATGCGAAAGCGCAATCAGCAAATTTTCCATTTTGTACAATAGAGCCGAATGTGGGGGTTACTACCGTTCCTGATGAGCGTTTGAATAAATTAGTGGAATTAGTCAATCCGCAAAATATTGTGCCTGCTGTTGTGGAGATTGTTGATATTGCCGGTTTGGTAAAAGGGGCAAGCAAGGGAGAAGGATTGGGTAATAAATTTCTTTCCAATATTCGTGAGACTGATGCTATCATCCACGTTTTACGTTGTTTTGACGATGATAATATTGTGCACGTAGATGGAAGTGTCGATCCTGTACGTGATAAAGAAATTATTGATACAGAATTGCAATTGAAAGATTTGGAAACGGTGGAGAATCGTTTACAAAAAGAAGAAAAAAGAGCGATGACCGGAGGGGATGCAAATGCAAAACGTTTGGTGGAAGTGTTATATTTATATAAGAATGCTTTGGAAAAGGGATTCTCGGCTCGAACGGTTGTTTTAGATACACTACAACAAGAAACTGCCAAAGATTTACAGTTGTTGACCAGCAAACCGGTATTGTATGTTTGTAATGTTGACGAAGGATCAGTGGTGAATGGAAATAAATATGTAGATGCCATTCGAGAAGCTGTCAAGAATGAAGAAGCGGAAGTGTTAGTGATAGGAGCTGGAATTGAAGCGGATATTGCAGAACTCGAAACGTATGAGGAAAAACAAATGTTTTTAGAAGATATAGGATTAAAAGAAGCGGGTGTGAATAAATTAATTCGTACGGCTTATCACTTATTGAGTTTGCAAACCTATTTTACTGCCGGTCCTAAAGAAGTACGTGCTTGGACATTTCGTAAAGGGATGAAAGCACCGCAGACTGCTGGAATTATACATACTGATTTTGAGAAAGGATTTATTCGTGCGGAGGTAATTAAATATGCGGACTTTATTGTATATGGGTCGGAAACGAAATGCAAAGAGGCTGGAAAAATGTCGGTTGAGGGAAAAGACTATATCGTACAAGATGGAGATATGATGAATTTCCGTTTTAACGTATAAAACGTCTGTATTTACTCAGGAGTTACTCCTGAGTAAATACAGACGTAATAAGCTCTATTATCTCATATCAACTACTTCTACATCGGGATGCTTAACGGAGTCAAATTGGAAAAATGAATCAGCAGGGGTGGGAGTTAATGGTTTGATGGATTGGATAGAAATAACAATGTTATTACCGTCTTTCCCAAAAGAAGTGACTTTTTGAATGGAAGAAGTGGCAACATTAACCCAGATGCCTACTTTAGTAAAATTCTTCTTGACAGTCGGCATTAATTCAATATAAGCAATTCCATTAGTCGTGCTGATTAATTTTTGATCGAATCCTTTTTGATAAATATCGAATAAGGAAGCTGGGTTGTTCAACATTTCTCCTTCCTCGCTACTTGGATTCTTGATGTTTACCTCTTTTACTTCGGGCATATAAGTGTATAGATTTTTGCCATCGTAGTAATTTTCAACATCCATCAAATTTAGTTTATACAGATTCCCTTTCATCCAGGCTTTTCCTTTATGGGATTCGTTAATATTTTCAGCCGGATTTTCCATTGAAAAAGTAAAATCAATTTCTGCTGCCGAATAAGCTTTAAATTTAGTTGCTGCTTTGTCTAAAATAGCTTTGGCTTTCGGATCGCTTTGTGCGAGAACAGCGAAAGTCATTAATGTCAATAGGATTGTTGTGAAATACCGCATAATATTCAAATTAAAAATATGTTGATAGAATCTTCATTATGCGACAAAGATAAGTAATGTGTGGTATATTCTGAAATTTTATTTAGTTTTGTCAGATCAAATAAGAAATAAGGATCTATGTTGTTATTTATAAAACTTGGCGTTTTTGATATATTGGATATTCTGATTGTTGCTTTTATTTTTTATCAGGTATATAGATTGGTGAAAGGTACGGCAGCTATTAATATCTTTGCGGGTATTTTTACTTTTTACTTGGCTTGGTTGTTGGTGAGAGCTTTTAATATGGAACTGATCTCATCTATTCTAGGACAATTTATAGGAATGGGGGTAATTGCTTTGTTGATTGTATTCCAGCAGGAAGTACGGAGATTCTTGCTATTAGTCGGTAGTAAATATAATCTTCAACATATTTTTAATTTAGAAAAATTGTTTGCCAAACCAACTATTCAGGAAGATGTTTCGAATGCGATCGTAGCTGCTTGCGAATATTTTTCACAGACTTATACCGGTGCATTGATTGTTTTTCAGCAAAATACAGAGTTGTATAATTATGCTCAAACAGGAGTGATCATAAAAGCAAAAGTGACGGAAGAGTTGATGGAGAATATTTTCTTTAAAAATACCGCTTTGCACGATGGTGCCGTGATTATCAATGAAAATCGGATATTGGCAGCTCGTTGCATTTTGCCTGTTTCTGACCGTCAAGATATTCCGGGCAGTATGGGATTAAGGCATCGTGCTGCTTTAGGATTAAGCTCTGTCAGTGATGCTTATGTAATTGTTGTAAGCGAAGAAACCGGAAATATTACATTTTTTAGAGAAGGAAGCTATAAAGTAAAAGTAAGTCCCCAAGAATTGAAAAAATTCTTGAGTAATGATTTTTTAGGTTTTGTAGTAGATAAATAGAACTATAAACTATAAATGTTTAATGTTTAGTTGCCATATTGTAAAATCTAATGTTTTGATTAGACAAAATATAGACTTATGTATTATCCTAAACATTAAACATTTAACGTCTATGATTGTTATAGTGTTTTTAAGCAAGCATTTACGTTATCCTCAATACGTTTGAGAACATTGTTTGTATCAGCTTTCTCAAATTTTTGTCCGGTGATATTTTCGTATAATTCTATGTAGCGTTCTGTAATGCCTGTTACAACACTTGGAGTCATATCGGGTATCTTCTGATCTGTTTGTCCCTGAAATCCGTTATCCATCAGCCATTCACGTACAAATTCTTTAGAAAGTTGTTTTTGCTTTTCACCTTTGGTAAATCTTTCTTCATAGCCATCTGCATAAAAATAACGAGAGGAATCGGGTGTGTGGATTTCATCAATTAAATAGATCTTTCCATTTTTCTTTCCAAATTCATATTTAGTATCAACTAATATTAACCCTTTTTCAGCAGCTATTTCTGTTCCACGTTGGAATAAAGCATAGGTATATTTTTCCATTAATTCGTAGTCTGCGCGACTCACTAAACCTTGTGCGATGATTTCTTCACGAGAAATATTTTCATCGTGTCCTTCATCCGCTTTAGTACTTGGAGTGATCAGTGGGGATGCGAATTTTTGATTTTCTTTCATACCTTCGGGCAATGGCAGACCGCAAAGGATACGCTCGCCTGATTTGTAAGAACGCCAAGAACTGCCTGTCAAATAACCACGGATTACCATCTCCACCTTGAATGGTTCGCATTGGTGACCGATTGTCACCATCGGGTCGGGAGTTGCAATTTTCCAATTAGGTACAATATCCGATGTTGCATCCAGAAATTTAGAAGCAATTTGATTCAATACTTGTCCTTTGTAAGGAACTCCTTTGGGTAAAACAACGTCAAAGGCTGAAATACGGTCTGAAACGACCATAACTAGATATTCGTGATTGATGTCATAAACGTCTCGTACTTTTCCCTTGTAAACACTTTTTTGTCCGGGAAAATGAAAATCTGTTTTTACAATAGCATCCATACTTTATATTGTTTATTGTTTAATGTTTAACTTCCCCACAAATCCACGCTTTGTTTATTGTTATTTGTTATTTATTTTTCACTCTCTGTTTCGCTGTCGTATGCTTTTACGATGTCTTTCACCAATCGATGCCGTACAATATCTTCAGAATTAAATTCTACAAAAGCAATACCTTGTATGTCTTTTAGTATTTTGAAAGCGTGTACCAAACCGGAGGCTGTACGTCTGGGTAAATCAATTTGGCTCATATCACCTGTAATGACAAATTTAGCACTAACTCCCATACGGGTCAAAAACATTTTTAATTGATTGCGAGTGGTATTCTGGGCTTCATCTAAGATGACAAATGAATCATTTAATGTTCGTCCGCGCATATAAGCCAACGGGGCGATTTGTATGACTTCGGATTCCAATAGTTCTTCTAATTTTTTTGGTGGAATCATATCCGATAATGCATCATAAAGCGGTTGTAAATAAGGGTCTACTTTTTCTTTCATATCTCCCGGCAAAAAGCCTAAACTTTCTCCGGCTTCCACTGCCGGACGACTCAAGACAATCCGTTTCACTTCCCGATTGCGAAGTGCTTTTACTGCGAGTGCGATAGCTGTATAGGTTTTTCCGGAACCGGCAGGACCGGTAGCGAATAATAGATCGTTGTTTCGTGATAGATCGACTAATTTTCGTTGATTGGGAGTACGTGCCCGAATAGCTTTCCCTGCATTGCCGAAAAGAATCACCGATTCGGCATCTTCTGGATCTGCAATGATATTATCTTCCAGTATAATGCGTTTTAGGTTAGCAATCGTCAGCATATTATAGCGGTGGTAGTGCTCTAATAAAGCATCAATTTTATGACTTAAAATTTCAATATCGTTAATTTCACCCTGAAGGATGATTTCGTCTCCCCTGGCTGTGATTTTTTGTTTGGGAAAATACTCTTTCAGAATATTGAATTTTGAGTCATTAACTCCATAAAAATCAATAGGTTCTATATTTCCTATACTTATTCTTTTCTCGATCATTAAACTTCAAATAAATCCCTTATTTTTGCAGGTGCAAATTACGAAAAAACGATGAATCTGATACAATTAGCGATTAAAGATTTTGATTGTTTTACAATATCGTATTTTCGATACTCTTTATGAATAAAATGATGGAAGAATTAGAAAAGAAAAAAGAGGCTTTTAGCGAATTATTGGAAATTATTTCCACTCTGCGTACGGATTGTCCTTGGGATAGAAAACAGACGATGGAATCATTACGGGCTTTATCTATTGAAGAAGTTTACGAATTGGGCGATGCTGTCTTGGCAAAAGATATGGAGGAAGTGAAAAAAGAGCTGGGAGATTTGTTGATGCATATTATTTTTTATGCACAGATTGGAAGCGAGCAGAAAGCATTTGACATCACGGACGTGTTGAATGGGATTTGTGAGAAATTAAAATACAGACATCCACATATATATGGCGATGTGAAAGTGAAAAGTGCGGAAGAAGTTGCACAGAATTGGGAACAACTTAAATTAACGGAAAAAGGGCGTAAACATAAGGTGCTTGAAGGTGTTCCACTTTCACTGCCGGCATTGGTGAAAGCTTATCGGATTCAAGATAAAGCGCGGGGAGTGGGATTTGATTGGAAGGAGAAAGAAGACGTGTGGAATAAAGTAAAAGAAGAACTATCAGAATTTGAAGTGGAAGTCAGTAAAGCAGATCAACAAAAAATGGAAGAAGAATTTGGAGATTTCCTTTTTTCGGTGATCAATGCGGCTCGCTTGTATGGCATTAACCCTGAGAATGCTTTAGAAAAAACCAACAGGAAGTTTATACGTCGCTTTGAATATGTAGAAGAGCAGACACAGAAAATGGGAAAAACATTGCAAGAGATGACTTTGGATGAAATGGAAATGTTTTGGCAGGATGCAAAAAAAATGGAAAAATAAATCCATTGATGAAGTTATTTGGATTGAAGTAAAAATAGAATTTAAAAGAAATGGATTTAACAGGGAAATGGAAATATATTGAAAACTATGGGTATGGTGTGGCAGAAGGTGAATTATATTTAAAGCAGGAAGGAGTGCGATTGTCAGGAAGAATAGTCTTTTCTGATAAATTAGAGGGAGAGGAACCTTATATGATACAAGAATTTTTAACGGGTTCCATTAAAGAACGTAAAATTCGTTTGGATGCGACTGAATTTGATATTATTCATTCCAATTTCAACGTGACTTATGAATTAGATCGTTGGTTTGGTATTTTAGTAGACGAGCGAACGATTAAAGGTGTAAGTGTAGACGATCAAGGTGTGGAGGGACATTTTGAATTTGAGATGATGGATAAAGTGATGCTTGTAGAGATTTGATAAACTATGAATAAAGCAATAAATAAGTCAACGAACTTATGTTGCAAAACACATATAAATTTTAGAAAAAGCTGATTTTTATCAGCTTTTTCTTCATTTATATACTCTACATTGCCTTAAAATAAGACAATATGAATTGAATAAAATACTCTTTTAAATAACTTAAAAAAATGATTGTCCTATTTTTTAAATTGAAATATCTTATTTAAAGGTGCTTACAAAAGCAATAAAGAACTCAAAAGACTTAATATGTAATATATACTAATAAACCTAAAATCTATTTCTTATGTCAAAAATCAAAAAACATCCCGTGCTGGAAGTGCCGGTTAGGGAAAAAGTCATTTTTAAATATAATGGGCAGGAAATTGAAGGAGAAAAAGGTTATACAATAGCTGCAGCTTTACATCAGGCAGGCTTTCCGGTACACAGTCATAGTCTTGATGGGCGTGAGCGTTCGTTGGAATGTGGTATTGGAAAATGCGGTGCTTGCGAAATGTTGGTAGATGGTAAAATTCGTCGGATTTGTGTGACGAAAGTCGATGGGATAAAAGAAGTGAGTGAAGTGTCGGAAGATTTTATGGCTAAAAAGCAGAAAAATTCGGTTGTAGATAAAAAAAGAATATTACGTACAACAGTAGTGATTATTGGTGCCGGACCAGCCGGACTTGCTGTGAGGGAAGAATTTAACAAATATGGGGTAGATAACATTGTTATTGACAATAACGATAAAACAGGTGGGCAGTTTACGATGCAAACTCACCAATTCTTTTTCTTTGAAAAAGAAAAACGTTTTGGTGGAATGCGTGGTTTTGATATTGCAAAAACATTAGCAGGAGAAAACACAGAGGGTATTTATTTAAATTCAACCGTATGGGATTTATTGGAAGGGAAAAGAGTGGCAGTAAAGAACATACAGACGGAGGAGGTTTTTTATGTTGATGCGGATTATTTAGTAGTGGCAACAGGTGCTGTTCCTTTTATGCCGGCATTTGAAAACGATGACTTGCCGGGTGTCTATACGGCTGCTGTGGTGCAAAAAATGATGAATAGTGAACTGACACTTTTAGGTAAAAATGTGTTGACCATTGGTGCGGGAAATATCGGTTATCTGACCTCATATCAATTGATGCAGGCAGGAGCTCACGTAAAAGCGATATTAGAGGCAATGCCAAAAGAAGGAGGCTTTCCGGTTCAGGCAAACAGAGTTCGTCGTTTAGCTATACCGATTCTGACCTCCTATATGCTATTGAAAGCTGTTCCGAATAAACAACGGAATGGAATTATTGGGGCGGTGGTTGCCCGATGTGAAAATTTTCGACCAATTCCGGGTACGGAAAAACTCATTGAAGGTATAGATGTAATCAATATCTGCACAGGTTTAATACCCGATAACCAGTTACTGACAAAAGGGAAAGAAGTCTTTGGTGGACATTGTTACGCTGCCGGAGATGCCATCCGTATCGGAGAGGGCACCAGTGCCGTTTTAAAGGGGCGGCATACGGCAATACAGATTATGATGGAACTGGGGATAAAGATTGACTATGATGCTTATCTTTTGCTTTCAAAAGAATACATTGATTCGCAACAACATCCTGTAAAAATATTGGAGGAGCCTAATCTACCGTCAGAAGAGCGAAGACTAAGTAGAGGATTTGTACAAGCAGATTGTTTATATGGCTTTGCTTGCAATCCTTGTTCCTTTGCCTGCTCGCACGGAGCTATCATAAAGAGTTCAACTTCTGCCGTTCCTGAAATTGATTACAACAAGTGCATTGGTTGTATGGAATGTGTTTATCAATGTCCGGGCTTAGCGATTTTTGGTTACGACCTAAGAAAAGATAATTTGTTTTTACCGATTGAATACGAAGTTCAGGAAGGAGCGGAAGTATATCTTGTCAATAATAATGGAGAAATACTGGGAGAGGGTAAAATAGAAAAAATATTACACAAACCGAATAAGACAAATGTAGCGAGGGTGAAATCTTTAACGATACAAGGGGATGCACTGACGCGTGTGAGAGGATTTGTGGTGAAAGAAAATTACCCCGAACCATTACCCTTAAAGCCTTTATTGGATGATATTGAAGGACCTACCTATATATGTCATTGCGATGATGTCAAATTAGAAGAAGTCTTGCAGATGATCGGTGATCGTAGTTTTATTTCTATTGATGAGGTAAAACACACAACTCATTTGGGTATGGGACCGTGTCGTGGTAAACGTTGTATTCCTCGTTTGCGGGCAGCTTTACGAAGTCGGGGTATTGAATTAGTAGGGGATGCCACACCTCGCGCACCCTTGTCAAACCAACTGACATTGGGAGAAATTACACCGGCGGGGAAAGGTGATATTTATTTGGTGGCTAATCGGGAAACCTTTAAGAAAATAGACGTAGGTCCACTAATTGCAGGAGGAGGAATGGCAGGAAGCTCTTTATTCCGCTATATGTCAGAAGCCGGTATGAATCCTGTCTTAGTAAATGCCGATCGTGGTTCTTCGTGGCGGAATATAGGAGGGGGACGTACCGCCTTTTCAATACCTGAATTAGCAGAAATTGCCGCTCAAAATCAATCTATTTTCAAAGAATTACAATATCTTTCCAACATTGATTATAAACCGATCCGTTACATCAGTTTTGCTCACGATGAAGAAACATTTAAAGCGTTGGAGGCGAGCAAGGCTTGGTCAAAGGCTGAGATGATTACCCCGAAACAATTCAAGACAGAAATCTCTCCTTATTTCAATGAGAATTCAAAAAAATACATTTCAGCTTTAGTATCAGATGATTGTTGGCAGGCAACACCGGGGAAAGTGGTTGATTTGGTCAGAAATATAGGAATTGCTGCCGGAGGTACGGTGATGGAAGATTGTCGAGTGATAGAAGCTTGTCGTGATGGAAAATACACAAGCGTATTAGTACAAACCCACGATAAAAAATATGTAGAGTATCGAACGGAACATTTTGTTAACGCCTTGGGGGGTGGAGCCGGTAGACTGTGCGATAGTATGGGGATAGATGCCGGATTATACCCTGTACGGCATCAGGCTTTTATCACCCGCAGATTACCGATGTTGGGGAAGAAGGGGACTAATCTGGATATGTTGATTGATCGTCAGGATTACAAGGGCTTCTCAGCTGTCTATGGGCAACAAATTGCCTATACAGGTCAAATTATTGGATGTGCCTCTCCCAAATTGGATGCAATGCGTATAGATAAAAACATAAAATTGAATACTAAGGCCTTTCTGGAAATTGTCAGTGAAATGTTCACCGAATGGATTCCGGATTTGGCAGGTGTTGGCATTCAGGCTGTGTGGGCGGGATATTACACAGAACCCCGTTATATTATAGATCCGGAATTAGGACTGTTTGTCGGAATGCAAGGACACGGTTTTATGCTTTCGCAGTACATTGCCCGTCTGTATGTGGATAAACTATTAGGACGTCCTGTGCCTGCGTATTTCGATCAGCTAAAACTAAATGGAACCGGCTTATCGGAAAAAGCATTCAAATAAATTAAAAAATGAGAAGACAAATCAAAAGTTCGTTAAGTCTACTAAGTTGATGAACTGGCAATGATGTTGAACACCTCGCGTACAGATTAACGTTTTGTGTATGTGCGATTTTTAAATAAATCGACAAAACGATAAATCAATAAAGCGTTAGTCTGTACGTGGGTTCTCTATCTTCAACACATCCCCTTCAAATTCTATCTACTTAACTGCCAAGCTGTGCAATGTTTTTTTATACAGCTGCTCCATTTTTTGCTTATACAAAAACAGAATAAATGCTCTGATTTTCGAGAATATAATATTTTCAAATATATTTTCTATCTTTGCAGGAAACAAGTATGGTTATGATAGAGATTGGTAAGTATAATACGTTGACAGTTGTTAAAATTGTAGATTTCGGAGTATATCTGGATGGCGGGGAATGGGGAGAGATTTTAATGCCCAATGAATATGTACCGGAAAATTGTAGTCCGGATGACGAGGTCAGGGTATTTATTTACTTTGACTCAGAGGATCGAATTGTTGCTACAACAGAAGAGCCTTTTGTAATGGTGGAAGAATTTGCTTATATGAAAGTATTGGCATCGACCTCATTTGGTGCTTTTCTGGATTGGGGATTACGGAAAGATCTCTTGGTCCCTTTCCGCGAACAGCGTGATCCGATGGTCGAAGGGAGATATTACCTGGTATATGCGTATCTTGACAAATCCTCTGACCGTATTGTAGCTTCAACTAAGATTGAAAAATACTTGGATCAGGTATTTCCAGAGTACGAACAAAATCAAGAAGTCGATCTGTTAATTGCCCGGAAATCAGATTTAGGATACAATGTAATTATTAACAATGCACATTGGGGGCTTATCTATAATAATGAGGTCTTTCAGCCTTTGAAAATCGGACAAAAGCTGAAAGGATATATCAAAGAAGTTCGGGATGATGAGAAAATAGATGTCATCTTACAACCTTCCGGATATGAAAAAATAGAAGGATTAGCCGGTAGTATTCTTGCAAAATTGAAAGATTACGGAGGGGTGATGGATATTTCGGATAAAAGTGATCCGGAAGAAATTTATAAATTATTTGCTTGTAGTAAGAAAAATTTCAAGAAAGCACTGGGAGGTCTTTTCAAGAAAGGAATGATCGAAATCGGTAACACAGAAGTACGTCTAAAACCGGAAGATTAATTAATTTCAAAAAATCACGATTCCATTTAATTATTTAGAACACATTCTATTAAAGCGTTTATATTTTTATAAACACAATGCAAAATTTATAAATCGGCGGATTTAATCAATAAGCTCTAAATCAAATGAGGGAAGTGTATCCTGTTTTTTTTCTTCTTTTATTTCCGGTGTAACTGGAGCTTCCGATTCTTCATCAGGACGACTTTCTTGCTCCACTGTTGTGGGACGTTTTTCTATTTCATAATCAAAAGAGGTGATCTCAGGATAGTCTAATTTACCCAATAAAGAGTAGATATCTTTGGGTTCATTCTCCGAAAACTGGGGTAATTTATCTTCCTCTATGATGTCGATTCCTTCAACTTCAGGTGTTATCTGTTCCGCTTTTTTACTATCCTCAGCTTCCAATTGAGGTTGCTCGGTAAATTCTTCTACCGGCATTTCCTCTACTATATCGCTTGATTCTTTGACTTCTTCAGTCGATGGAACGACCTCTTCCGTTTCTGGTGATGCACAAAGATCGGGATCTGTTGCAACAACACAAGCATTATCTGAAGATTGAAGCC
Source organism: Odoribacter sp. (assembly GCA_036657595.1). Classification (GTDB taxonomy): domain Bacteria; phylum Bacteroidota; class Bacteroidia; order Bacteroidales; family Marinifilaceae; genus Odoribacter. The sequence continues at coordinate 61,151 of JAVXFZ010000005.1, forward strand.
TTTCGTGCAATTCTCCATTTTCACAACAGAAAACTCGTCCCGGATATTTTTCAATCAAATCATATTGATGAGTAGCAATAACAATTGTTTTTCCCATATCGCATATCTCTTTCAATAATTCAATCAAGCGGTACGAAGTTTCCGGATCAATATTTCCGGTGGGTTCGTCAGCTAAGATCAGAGGAGGGGCATTTAACAAAGCACGGGCAAGCACAATACGTTGTTGTTCGCCACCTGACAATTCGTGAGGCATTTGCTTTTGCTTATCGCTCATTTCAACTTTTGCCAACACTGTTTCAATTCGTTCTTTAATTGCTTGTTTATTTTTCCAACCTGTTGCACGCAATACAAATTCAAGATTTTCATATACATTTCGGTCGATCAATAATTTGAAATCCTGAAAAACAATACCGCATTTGCGTCGAAGCAATGGTATCTGTGATTTTTTTATTTTCTTTAATTGAAAGCCTGCAACCTCCGCATCACCAAATTCGAATGGCAATTCAGCATAAAGCGTTTTCAGAAAAGAGCTTTTCCCGCTACCTACTTTTCCGATCAGGTAAATAAAATCCCCGCTTTTGATGTCTATATTGACATTTTTGAGTATCGTATTCTTTTGTTGACGAATTACTCCTTCCGTCATTTTTATAATAGATTCTGCCATATTGAGAAGCGGCTATGCCGTGTTATAGGTTACATTTTTCTATTTTCAGCCGGCGACAATTGGACGACCGAGTGTGTAAATATTCAGTAGGCAAATGAATCAATCCATCAACATTTTATATTCAACTCTTTCAATCCCTGAATAGTTGCTTGGGGATCTTGGGCTTTGAATACAAAACTTCCTGCCACCAAAGCATCTGCTCCTGCCTTTACTAATTCTCTGCCTGTTTCCAGATTCACTCCTCCGTCAATTTCGATTAGAGTGTTGCTTTGCGTTGCACAGATCAGAGCTTTGAGTTTTTTCACCTTTTCAAGCGAATGTTCAATAAACGATTGACCACCAAATCCGGGGTTTACGCTCATAATCAATACAACATCAATATCCTGAATAATATCCTCCAATGTTGAGATCGACGTATGGGGATTCAGGGCTACTCCGGCTTTCATTCCCAACGATTTGATCTGTTGCAGCGTACGATGCAGATGAGTCGAGACCTCTGAATGCACGGTTAATATATCGGCTCCCGCCTTGTGAAAATCTTCAATATATCTTTCCGGTTGAACAATCATCAGATGCACATCCAACGGTTTGCGTGCGATTTTTTTAATTTGCGACACAATCGGAAGTCCATACGAAATATTGGGGACAAAAACACCATCCATAATGTCCAAATGAATCCAATCAGCCACACTCTCGTTCACCATTTCCACATCTTTTCCCAAATTCATAAAGTCTGCTGCTAACAGAGAGGGAGAAACAAGTATGCTCATAAAAATTCAAAATTAAAAATTGAAAACAGAAGATCATTCTTTCATATCTATCCGATTTTCAATTTTGATTCATACAACGATTTGGCAAAGTTAATACTTTTGTTGAATTTGTCCTTCGATTTTTGAAAGGAGAAATTCCTTCATTGCTATTATTCAACTGGTTTCTCATCGTACCAGCCGGCATACATTGAATAAGCATTTACAATTCTTTCCACTTCACCTTTCAAAAGCTCCTCACCCATTTGTTTCATCTTCTTGGCAGGAGTACCTGCATACACCCACCCAGATTCAACAACCGTACCTTTCGTCACAACGCTTCCCGCAGCAACGATCGTATTACTTTCGATAATAGCGTTATCCAATACAATAGCCCCCATTCCGATCAACACATTGTCTTTAATCGTACAACCGTGTACAACCGCATTGTGAGCAATTGATACGTTATTCCCGATCGTCGTCGGTGATTTCTGATAGGTAGCGTGAATGGTCGCGTTATCCTGAATATTTACTTTATTTCCAATTCGGATAGAATGAACATCTCCGCGCAACACGGCTCCAAACCAAATGCTGCAATCGTCGCCCATTTCCACATCTCCAATGATAGCTGCATTATCTGCTAAAAAGCAGTTCTTGCCGAATTTTGGTGTATGTCCGTTCAATGTCTTGATGATAGCCATAATATTAAAAGCTAAAAATTTAAAACAAAAAGCTAAAGTCTAAAAATTTAAAACGAAAATCGTTTTTACTCTCCATTCTTTGGCGTTATTCTGATTCCTTATTCGGTTCCGAAATTACAAAATAAGCGGCAAATGACAATGATTATTTTGTTTTTAATCTCTTTTTGGGAAAGAATACGCTAATTTTCAATTTTTCATTCCTGATTTTTAGTTATTTAATAAATCTTCCGAAACAGCATCAGGAAGATAGGCGTACAAAAGAGTAGAGTCATTAAAAATTAAATTACTGTAATGAATAGGAGGAATAAATATGAGTTTAATAAAGAAAAACAATGAGTTGAGTCCTTTTTATTCCAATATGCTGGACGAATTTCTGAACACAGGTCTTTCAAAATTTGAAGACAGAAGGGGAGTACCGGCATTGAATATAAAAGAAAGTGATCAAGAATTATCGTTGGAACTGAGAGTTCCGGGAATAAAAAAAGAAGACATCCGTCTGGATTACCAAGATGGAATATTGACAATATCCGGTGATAGAAATGAGGAAAAAGAGGAGAAAGATAAAGATAAATATCTCAGGAGAGAATTTAGTTCCTATTCTTTTCACCGTAGTTTCGAACTACCCGAAGAGAGATACGAGGTGGCAAAAGCTCAGGCTGTCTATAAAGATGGCATTTTGGAGATCGCTTTGCCTAAAAAAGTGCAGAAAGATAAAGTGAGTAGGCAAATCGAAGTGAAGTAGGGAGTTTGATTTTAGTGGTCAGCCGATTCTTGCGGGAATCGGTTGATTTTTTTCTGTTAATCAGTCGCTTTCTGAAGAATTGAAAATTTTTTCAGCAAATCATTTGGAAAGATAAAGCAAAACGTGTTATCTTTGCACCGTCAAAAATAAAAAGATATTTTGAAATAATGCGAAAATAGCTCAGTTGGTAGAGCACGACCTTGCCAAGGTCGGGGTCGCGGGTTCGAGTCCCGTTTTTCGCTCTTTAAAGCCGGATTTTTTCCGGCTTTTTTACATTCAAAAAATCACTCTATCTTCATAGATTGCTTCATCTGCTTTCCGGATCTGCCCACTTTATATAAAATGAAAATCCCCGCTCAAGCGCAAATGCCTTGTTCATTCTATCAATCGGTTAAACGATTTGACAAATAAACGGATAAACAAAGCATTTGTCCGTGCGGGGACTTTAAATATTTAATCAGTGGGTGATGTAAAAAAACGTCACACAACCTTTTTGATATTATTCAACCATTGCGTGCTTATAGCCCTTGATTTTATTCCAAGCACCACGCGTGAAATCGGGCACTTCAACCGGCATACTGTCATTTTCCATAGACAGGCGGGTCAGTTCGCCGAGACACGACCATTCGGCAGCATCATACACATCCTGATCCAAGGGAAGTCCATTTTGCAGACAATAAACAAGACGATAGTCCATAATAAAATCCATACCTCCGTGTCCACCTACTTGTTTGGCTTTTGCTTCCAATTCTTTCTGAATGGGGTGTTGATATTTTTGCATCAACTCCTTCTTCACATTTTCAGGCACAAAATCGTGCATATTTAACTTCTCGTGATCGGGCATACCCTGCAAAGAAGCGTTATCAGTCTTAAACGTATAACCTTCAACCGGATATTTATTGGCAAATCCTTCTGTTCCGGTCAATTGATACATCCGGCTATAAGGGCGAGGATTCAATACATCGTGTTGAATTTGAATAGTTTTCCCGTTCTCCGTGCGAATCATTGTCATTGTATGGTCGGCATTCTTAAAATCTTCACATTCCTTGCCGGTTTGTTTTTTCACAATTTTTGCTCCGGTGACAGCTTTTGTACCCATAGCCACTAAATAATTCATTTTATCTCCACGGTGAATATTTAGCAATTGGCAGGCAGGTCCCATTCCGTGTGTGGCATAAACATCTCCTCCGTTTTTCTGATTAAAATCCAACCGCCAATTTCCTTGATAGGCAGGCCAAAATTCTTCCAGATTATGAATATAAGAACCTTCGACGTGCAGAATATCGCCGAAAAGTCCGTGTTGTGCCATATTCAGCGTGGTCAACTCAAAAAAATCATACACACAATTCTCCAACATCATACAATGCCGACGCGTCTTTTCTGACGTGTTGATCAACTGCCAACATTCGTCCAAATTCATAGCGGCAGGAACTTCTATTGCCACGTGCTTACCGTGTTCCATCGCATAAACGGCAATCGGCGTATGCAACAACCACGGCGTAGCGATATAAATCAAGTCTACATCCTCGCGCTCGCAGAGCTTCTTCCAGCCCTCCTCACCGCTATAAGCCGTTGCTTTCGGCATATTGTTCTTTGTTAAAGTTGTTTGTGCTTTCTCTACACGTTCGGGATACAAATCGCAAAGTCCTTTAATCTCCACACCGTCGATTTTAGAAAAACGATAAACAGCTCCCGGACCCCGCATTCCCAAGCCGATAAATCCGACACGCACCGTTTTAATCGGATCGCAATGAAATCCCACCATATCGGTTTGTCCTTTTGCGCGTACCGGTATTTCTGTACGAATCATTGAAGAACTTGCCTTCTTTTGATTTTTGCTATAACCATAACTGAAAGTCAGTAAAATGGCTATAAATAGATAAAGTGATTTCTTCATAAAATTAATGATTAGAAAATTGTTTGATAAAAGTATTCATTTCATTCAAATGTGCATCAATGCTATGTAATAGAGTTAATTGAGCTAATGTACGTTGTAAATTATGATCGGGATATTTAATTTTGTAATAAGTGTCGCCATTGATATAATCTGTCAGGAAACGCACGGTTTGCATATAGGTCAACAATTGTGCTCCATAAGGTAAATTTTCGATTTCCGTTGTCGTTAAAAATGGGCGGGCTGATTGAAGGTATCCGCGGGCAAACGATTTGAAAATATCCATATTCACGCCTACACGGCTCAGGTCTTCGTCATCCTCTGCTCCCGTATTGGCAGCTGTCCGGATAAAATCGCCGAAGTCCGATAAAACAAATCCGGGCATCGTCGTGTCAAGATCAATCACACACAAAAAATGATCCTCCTCGTCAAAAAGCATATTATTCACCTTCGTATCGCAATGAGTGATCCGTTTCGGCAACTTCCCTTCGCGGTAGAGACGTTCTGCTTTACACATATCTTCTGCGCGTAACAGCAACTCATCCACTATTGCCTGTACCTTTGCCAAACGCTTGACCGGATTGACATCAATTGCTTCCCGTAATTGATGCAAACGAAACTCCATATTGTGAAAATCAGGAATCGTAGCACCCAGCGGTTCGCCGCCTAAATCAGAAAGTAAATATTGAAATTCACCGAAAGCCTGTCCCGTCAGAAAGGCAAATTCGGGAGTCACCTGCTCATAGGTCTTTGAACCGTCAATAAACCGAGTGATGCGCCAATAATTTTCACCGTCAAAATAAAATAGCTGACCGTCACGAGCTGCTACCAACGTCAACGTTTTTCGATCTACATCGTTTGCATTCGCTTGTTGTAACTTATGGCGAATGTGATCCGTGATTCGCTGAATATTGCGTTGCAGCAATTCCACGTCCTTAAAAATCGCGTGATTGATCCGTTGCAACACATAATCCTGTGCTGCTGCCGGCGAAGTACGAACCAAATAAGTATCATTGATTAATCCTGTGCCTAACGGCTTGATTTCTACCACTTCTTCAGAAATAGAGAAATGAGTAACAATGTTTTTTAAATCCACAGTTGCTATTATATTAGTTTATAAATCTCTTTTCAACCTCACAAAAATAAAAATTTTTGCTAAGATTTCCACTTTTTATAAAAAATATATAGCAATGATTTAGAAAACACCTTTAAAAGATATTTCTCATCCTGTGATTCTCCTAACAATAGCACGATTGCTTCGGAAAAAAAAACATTCATAATTGGTTCCAAAAACCGGGAGGTAAATATATAATGGTTAGCTTACAAAAACAATATAAGCTAACAATCATCAATTATTAATAATACCCTCCGTTCCCCACGTTTCGTTAATAGTCGTTACAAAATTCAAGGTATTGTCAACAAGGTTGAACACATAGTTTTTACCGCTTTGAATCACCCCTTCCGTCGAGGCGACGAAATTATATTCTACCCATTGATTTCTCGGTGATCCATAATAAACACACAAGGTAAATGTTTTTACTGCAGTAGACGTTTCGAGAGTAGGCAACAATCGGACGGATATTTCGTATGACGTGCCACCTGTTAAAGCAACTTCTTCACCGATCACCGCTTTGATGTCACCCGAATATTTCCCGTACATATCATAAACGCCATAAGAAGATGGAGCCCGTAAATAAGCCTTTGTGGCTCCTGCCTGCGGAACATATTTTCGTATTGTAATTTGAGCTTCCGGACGTTTCAATTCGACATTGCTAATGAGTGAATTGGTTCCATTATTCACCGTCGTTTGTTGAAATAGACTATAAAAAACATTGATTTTAGAACTTTCTAAATAAGGGAACACATTATTTACTTTCTTCGCCACATCATTGGAACTGCTCAGGCTAACCAGCTTATAATCCTGTTTATTCGTAAAAGCGGTAAGAGATCCCAAGGTGAAACATAGATAATAACTATCTCCGTAACGAAGTGCGAACGAAATACTTGGAACGCTTCCTTTATATTCTTGCACAAAAGTTCCATCTGTTTTAAATACATACAAATAAAGATCATTCGGCAATGTCCCCGTAGATTGGATCTGTGCATTTGCTACCATATTTTTATACGATTCGGATGAACAATCGCAGAATGAACTTGATTCGTCTGTGCTACACGAGGCGATTACCAAGACAATGATCAGATCAAATATAATATTTCTCATAATGTTATCCTATATATAAAGTAGTGATATAATTGAGATTACTTTTTATGAATTACGGGACATTTTTAAAAGGAGTTGTTTGATAAATCGTATAGCTTTTCCCTCCGAATATTGGAACCATACTATCGGTTGGAATAATTTTCTCTTCAATTAAATTTCCTGCCATATTCAATGCTGAAACGGCGATCCGAACACTATATAAAATAGCCGGATTGGGGGGAGCGACATAAGCAAAAAAAGTATTTGCATCCATACGGACAAAATCAGAGATCGTACTTACGTATCCGTCAACATATTGGTACCTTAGACCGTCTAACGTTATGCCATTTGTGATAGGACATTGATACGACAAACGATATTTTTTATTAGTTTGATTTTCGTTGGCAGGAAGACACAACTTGATGCGGGTCCATCGGGGAGTTAAATTAACTGTAATAGGTACACTGGAATCTTCAATCGTAAGAATTCGTTTCTCTTGACCATAAGCAATTAATTTTCCACCGGAAGCATTATACGTATCAACATTTATAATAAATAAATCACTGATTCGAGTCGTTTGGGGTACTAAATGTGTATTCCAGTCGTAACTGTTATAACAATTAACCAAATAAACGATCGTATAAAATTGATTGGGGATACATTTGACCGTTTTTTTGACCGTATTCCCCGAAGGATTGGTCAGAATTTCAGTCAAGATATTATTATGGTCAAACAAAAACACGATCAGATCATTGACATTTGAAACGCCGGCTTTTGTACTCATCAACTCGATAGATGGCTCTATATATGCACTAAAAGTGAGAGTCTTTTCAATAGCTTCGCTACGTGGACCATTTATATCTTGCTCCACATCTGCCTCTGAGCAAGATATACTCCAAGTAGAGATCCATAATAACAAATACATCATCCGTTTCATCTTCAATCATTTTAATTCATTACTTTATGGATGGATCCAATCATTTTCAACTGTCACCATCATTTTCCAACCTCCTTTAATAAATCGTATTATTGTCTATAATACACCGGACATTACATCCCGTTGATACAGGCAGCCCCTTCCCATCGCCGTCATTCACTTGAATAATAGTATTTGTTATACGGATAGAAGGCATATTACCATAAAAATACTGATTATCCCATTTGGAAGCGGAAGTCCAATAATACAAAGCATTATTGGAGATGAATGTTGACACTCCATTCTGATACGGGCGATACGTTTTCCCTGCCAGATACATCCTTACCGTTTTCCCTTTTCGTTTCCCGTCTACATAATAAAGCCCCAGCGTCTGATCAAAAGAAAGACGGTTATAAAGAAATTTAAGCTCCGCAAATGTTGGCACTCTAAATCCATTGGGACAAGGATTATTATTCTGTTGCGGACGAATCCATAAAGGAACGCCTTGATTCTCAGCGGTGGGAGCGAACCAACTGTACGAAGGATTGGAAGGACATATAAACCGCAAATTACTATTATCCATCGGATTCGTCAAATGAGTACTACTGGTTAAACTGCTCCGTTTCTGGTGACCATCACGTTTCCGTCCGAATTGAAAACTATATCCCCAATCATCGTCTGAACTGAGATTTTGAACTGTTGCCGACAGTGGATCTCGCGGTTTATCATACTTAGCTCCCAAATCCCGATCCAACCACAATTGACCGGCAACATTAATCACTTTATAGCCGATCCCCTCGCTATCAGTTATATCAAAACAATCGTCCGTCACTTCAAACGCTACTTCCCCCCAATCCTGAACGCTTACACTCGCATTCATACTCTTGTCTCCCTCATAATTAATCGTCAAAGTCGTGATCTTATTCGCTGTAATCGGTAGCAAATCGCCGGATTTAATTTGCAACACAAATTGCGAATTGACCGGTTCAATACCGATAGAACTTCCACCCACACTGGGCAATAAATACAAAACTCCCTCTTTCGTCAATTGATCCACCCGCAGCAAAGAGGGCGTTTGAACACTTGAACTCCCCGAATAATTTTGATTATAAAAACAACTACTATACGTATTGTAAACCTTAAAATACACATCCTTGGTCATTAAACCGTACGGATCATTTATCTTCACAATCAATTTTCCAACAACCCTTTTTAGGTTGAAATTCAATGTTTTACTCGTTTCATTCCCTCCCCAACTAACGGTATTCATATTGCTGACAAATATTTCGGATGCTTCTCCGATCGTATTACTATTGCTTACAGTAGAAAAAAGCAAAGGCAAATTGATTAATTTCGCATCAACTCCTTGACCTCCCAACGGCAACAGATACGAATTTGCAGGACTTGTACTCCCTTGCGAAACAACCACAACCCCCATCCGTTTGCGCGGAAAAGAAGGGATCACCTTTGTGAACATTTGACTGCTGGAATTATAAATCGCATCATTCAAATCATAAAACCCTTCATAAAAATATTGATCCATCCCTGCGACATTCCGAATTTCAAAACAAACCATTTTCACCTGATTCATAAAATTGACACCTCCGGAAGAAGGCATATTTACAGACAATTGTGGAGAGACGAATTCCATCTTTTGTGCAGAGGAAAGCGATTCATCTTTATGGCACGACACAAAAACGGTCATACACAAAAAATATACAAGAATTCGGAACTTCATAGCTAATTTCAATTAAATTCAATCTACCGACATAAACAACATTCTCTAAAAATGGAAAAATAAAACTGCTTCATACCAATCTTTTAATCCATAATCACAACTACCAATCCGATGGATAAAAATCATCGAAGGTGTAATCTTCTGTCATCCGAACTAAAATATAAACCATCGTAGAAGAGAAGTTGACAGCCTCTTCTTTTAGGCAATAACTAAATCAAGATACGGATAACACTCCAAGATTACACCTGCTTCTTACCGCAACCGATGTCAATACAACTCAATGCATCGTACCTCCACCTGAAATAGACGGTACGTCCCAATCAGAGGCACTGACATTTACAGTCAGATTACACATTTTGGGATCAGGATCCTCCGGATTCACCGTGCTTGGTTGAGAGGGATCACCACCGAAATTTCCGGCAGGAATCACCGCTGTAATATTATATTTCTTATTGCGATCAATCGTTGTTGTTGTAATATCCATCCAAAACAACCGAGACTGACCGGCAGCCAATAATCCGCTTACTGTCTGAGTTTTCAAGTTCAAGGTCAGAAATGCTTTTTTACCGTTTCCAAAAACAAATGCCGTTGATTTATATTTATAACCCGTACTTCCCGAACGGGTAAATGCACCGCTACGCACAACACAATCAGTTTTCCCCGAAGCAGATTGCATTTGTTGCTCCATCTTCATATTCAAACTCCGAGCCATTCTCGATACATCCAATGTCATCTCGCTTAAAAACGGAGATGAAGTAGGAGTAGACGGTTGGAAACTTGGATTTTGAATATCCACTTCAAAATTGACCATCGCAATAACCCTTTTTATACCTACCTGAACAGTATTTTGCGTACCCGCAGTAATGGATTGCGCCTTTATTCCATAAAAGATATGATTTGTATCGGCAGGATTGGACGCTCTCGTGTAAAGTTGGTACCTGTTTCCGGTATCTCCATTGCCGGCGGCAGCTTGGGGAGCCATAATTTCTTTTAGCATCGTGACGACCGTACTCTCATTGCTTAACCCCTTCACTAACGGACTGGTGAATGACCCCGCAACGTCGGTATTCGTAATCACAACAAAATCATAAGAAGTTCCATTGACAGCAGGAAACGAAGTTTCGTAACTACCTGAGGTAGTAGCCCAACTGTCCTCGTGAATCAACATCTTATCTGAAGTGTTGAATACCAATAACCTTACGTGTTTTATGTAAGTGGAAATGTTTGCCGTACTGAGCGGATTCGTGACATCACCAACTACGGCTTTCGTATCTGCCTGACTACCATCCGCAAGAGTGAAGGCTATTTTTGTCATTTCGCCTGTTGCGGGGACTGCTTGTTCCGTTCTATCCTTGCTGCAAGAAAGTAAGAAAAGAATCAAAATCATTGTAAAGTACTTCATTTTCATAACTGATGTTTTAATTTTTCTATATAAAACGTATCAGGAGAACTAAATGTTTCCATTTTAAAAGATGGTAATACTTATTTTTTATTTTTTAAGAAATGATGATCCATCAAAAATTGAAAAATAACCATCATCTCTCACCAATTCCCTTCCTGCTGTTTCTACCTCCGAAACGATCTGATACATTCTCTACGCTTTTAATGGACAGTTATTTGTCTTTCCGTGAAAATAGACGAACATTAAAATCCTATCTTTTCACTCTCTCTCGCAATTACGCGCTGAATTATCTGCGCCACAAAAAAGTGATGGCTGCCAATGAAGAAGCCGTGATGCGCGATACACAGGAATTACAAGATCAACTGGACGAATACGAACAGGCGATGAACCGCTTGAAAGAAAAAGTAGAAAAACTTCCTGCCAAACAGCGGGAAGTGCTGGACAAATATTTCATCGAAGGAAAAACCTACAAAGAAATCGCCGATGAACTGGACATATCCCTGAATACCGTCAAAACTCATCTCCGCAGAGCATTGAAATTCCTACGGGATGAGTTGCAAGAAGAAATGATCCTACTTCTTCTCTTAAAAAAACAACCGATCGAACCTCAAAAATAACCAATCAGGAACAACCGCCTTTTCCTTCACACAGCCAAACGGTTTCCGATGTTTTCCGTCCGTTTGCGCTCACCGTGAAAGCATACACCTGAAATTCATTTTTCAAGATAGAAGGGACAATCGGCACAACACTGCTTGCCGCCTCGCCTCGCAATTTCAACGGGACGATTTGATACTTACAATCGTTCGTCACCCACACAATCCCATAAACCCGATCATCGTCCGGAGCAAGCGGTTTCAACGCTTGGCGTTGCTGTACAAAAGTCACACACCCGCTTTCCCGATCGAATGAGGCACTCACCTCCGGCGGATTCAATTCTCCCGAAGACAGCCGTAACAAACGAGGATCATAGCTGACCTGATATTTTTCATCAACCACCATCTGCTTCATATTCCTTTTCACAAACCCATTGCCCGCCTGTAACAGAGAGGCGGAAGGATAACCTTTTTTTACGACCCCTTCCAAAATCCTTGTTAAATGTCGGAGCATTTTCATCCGGGCCCTTTGTGCCAACTGTACAGGTGTTTGAGCATCGTGAACTTTCAGCGGTAGCCCGCGCACGATATTCACACCGTCGCGCTCATACATACAGAGATTCGCGACGGAATTATGTATTTTTCCTAATAGGAGAGATTTAAATATAGCCATAATTTAGAAAAATAAAATGAAAAAAAATCACCAAAGCAACCCATCCGTCAGTGGACACCATCGCCTACTCCTGTCGTACAAAAATAGCGATCGGCAGAGAAAGCCGTTCCATCCGCCGAAGCGAAAAAACAATAAAGATGCACCTTCTCACCCCGCTGAGGCAAAGCAATCACAGCCCCTCCGTCGCCTCTGACAGCGCGAATAGACGTGAGCATCTCCACCCGAAAGGGCTCATCCGGAAACACCGCCGCCATCATCAACCGATCATCTGCATTTGCCGTCGTCTGTCCCGAATTATCCAACCAACTAAAAACCGCCGTATCCTTTGCCGTCATTTGCATCCGCAAATCGTAAGGCAATTGCAGCACCCCCTCCGTGAAAGTCAATTGCGAATAATCGACATATTCTCCCTTCCCAAACGCCCGGGTATTGCGACTTAAATAAAGATGATAGCCCGAACGCTTCCCTTGCAAGCGTGCCGCCCGATTTTCCACATCATAAAGAATACAACACTTCACCGACCGGAATAACGTCTGAGCGGCACTGATCCGTCCACGCTGTAAACACTGTTTCTCCGTCCGAGGATTACCTATTTTTTGCGGTCCATACCTAAAAAAAGTTTTTCCGCCTACCGTATATAAAATAAAATCTCCCACACGACCGGAACAACCATACAGGGGAGAAGATGGAAGAAGCGTTCCCATAGCATACAAATAATTAAATTATACTTTTATTTCCTTTTTAACATCCTGATCATCACCACTAAGTTACAAAAAATAAAACAGAAATCCAACAAAAATCCAATTTATTTTAACTTAAATAACTGTTGAATGGGAAGTGAATAGGAGTTGAATGGGAGTTGATATAAGAATGATGATACCGTAAAGGAATTTTAAAGATAAATAGAATGTTTGTTGATAATAGTTTGAAATATCGTTCTATTTTA
>JAVXFZ010000006.1:0-48336 GCA_036657595.1 Odoribacter sp.
CCTCATTCATATACAAAAAACAAGATGTGTGAAAAATTTTATACATTTACCTCGTTTATACCCTCTAATAGGGATGAACTCAAAAATATTTTTCCTAATTTTACCACATAATTGCTAACGAAATTCTTCAGTTTTTCGTCAGTAAGCTACTGATAAGATCATTATAACCGATAAACACACCGGACACAACAGATGTCCGCTAAATATTTCAACGATGGAAAACCAACTGAGCATATACAACACTCTCTCCAGAAAAAAAGAAGTATTCGAACCCATCAACCCGCCGTTCGTCGGGATATACGTATGCGGTCCAACCGTTTACGGAGATGCACATTTAGGACACGCGCGCCCCGCTATCACATTCGACCTCTTATTTCGTTACCTGAAATACATCGGATACAAAGTGCGCTACGTTCGTAACATCACAGATGTCGGACACCTCACCAACGACAGCGATGACGGAGAAGACAAAATTGAAAAGAAAGCAAAACTGGATCGTCTTGAGCCAATGGAGATTGTTCAATTTTATACCAATCGCTACCACAAAAATATGGAGCAATTGAACACTTTACCTCCCAGTATAGAGCCTCACGCCTCCGGTCATATCATCGAACAAGAAGAACTCGTAAAGAAGATTCTACAAAACGGTTTCGCTTATGAAAGTGACGGTAGCATCTATTTCGATGTAGAAGCATACAATAAAAAATACGAATACGGCAAACTATCAGGACGACGGGTAGAAGAACTCATCGCTAACACCCGCCAATTAGACGGACAGAGTGAAAAGAGAAACACTGCCGACTTTGCACTATGGAAGAAAGCTACTCCGGAACACATTATGCGTTGGCCTTCACCTTGGAGCAACGGTTTCCCCGGATGGCACCTTGAATGCTCTTGTATGAGTCAAAAATACCTTGGCGACCGCTTCGACATCCACGGCGGTGGACTCGACTTACAATTTCCACACCACGAATGTGAAATCGCACAAAGCACAGCCGCCTATGGACACGAAGCCGTAAAATATTGGATGCACAATAATATGATCACCATCAACGGACAGAAAATGGGTAAATCGAAGGGCAATTTCATCACCCTCGATCAACTATTCTCCGGTGAAAATAAAGTATTGGAACAAGCCTACTCGCCGATGACTGTTCGCTTATTTATACTTCAAGCACACTATCGCAGTCCGCTTGACTTTTCAAACGAAGCCCTAAAAGCTGCAGAAAAAGGACACGAACGCTTAATGAGTGCCATCAACTCATTAGAACGGGTAAAAACCTCCACCACCAACACCGTCAATGTTGACGAACTGGCAGACAAATGCGCAGCAGCCATTCAAGACGACCTGAATACACCCATCCTCATTTCCCACCTATTTGATGGGGTGAGAATCATCAATTCATTAATCGCCGGAACAGAAAAAATAGACACAGCTAACTTAGCTCGCCTCAAAAAACTATATCAGGATTATGTGTTAGACATCCTTGGGCTGCAAGCCGAAAATGAATCTGCCAGCCAAGACCACGCAGTATTAGGTAAAGTTCTTGATATGGTAATGTCTATCCGCACCGATGCCAAACAGAAAAAAGACTGGGCGACCTCCGATAAAATACGAGACGAACTGAAAGCCGCCGGAGTAACGGTAAAAGACACCAAAGACGGATACGAATGGGAAGTAGCGGAAACAGAATCGCCCAAAGAATAAAAAACAATCAATGAACCGGAAGAATGATCTACTACATTTATTATATAATTTGCCTTGGCGTGATGTGTTCGTGTGCAGGCGCAAATAATAAAAACAAAGAAAAAGTAACAACAGAAACAACAGTGAACACCTCCGAGAAAGATGAGATAAAATATATCAACAGTATCAAACTCACCTCTCCGGAGAAAAACAAACTGTACAGTTACAATGAAGACATATCTATCCATTTTGAAAGCAAAGATCGCTTTCCTATTGATTCCGCTATCATATACATAAATGGACAAAAAATTGCCGTAACGGAAAAAAACGTAGAGACATTTGTCTACCGTCTTCCCGAAGGAAAAACAGGAAACACAGCTATCAAAGTCATCGCTTACCATCCTGAAAACAAACGGGGCATTGCCACAACAATCATCCGACTTAAACCGGACAAAGCACCTATATTATACAACTACGATGTAATTAAAACCTATCCACACGATCCTAAAGCATACACTCAAGGATTAATCTACCGGGATGGCTTTATATATGAAGGAACCGGACAATACGGCGAATCCTCTATTCGCAAAAGCGATATACAAACAGGAAAAATACTATCTATATTAAACATTGACAACCAACTATTCGGTGAAGGAATCACCATCTACAAAGATAAAATTTACCAAATCACTTGGCGTTCCAGAAAAGGCTTCATCTACGACCTCAAAACCTTTACCCTTGAATCAACCTTCCAATACAATTCCGAAGGATGGGGGATCACAACAGCAGGCGACGAATTACTGATGAGCGATGGTAGCAACAAACTTTATCACATTACCCCTACAACATTCAATATCACCCAAGAAATAGAAGTCTACGACAACAACGGAGAAGTCAACCAACTCAACGAATTGGAATACGTCGATGGACTAATATGGGCAAACGTATGGCTCACCAACCGCATCGTTGCCATTGATCCGACCACCGGAGCTGTCAAAGCAGAATTAGATCTATCAAACCTTCTATCCCCTGCCGACAAAGCTCAAACCGATGACAAAGACGACGTTTTAAACGGTATCGCCTGGAATCCGGAGAAAAAAACATTCTACCTAACCGGCAAACGTTGGCCGAAAATGTTTGAAATAAAAATCAAAGAATAAATACACCCACTCTCCTAAGTGCTACACAAAACGCCGCTCAGCGGCATTAAATCAATTGAATGATGCCCGATGTACAAATAGAATCCTCGTGGAAAGAACTATTAAAAGAAGAATTTGAAAAACCATATTTTTCAGAACTAATCACTTTCGTAAAAGCTGAATATACTCAAAACCGAATATTTCCTCCCGGCAAGCTAATATTCAACGCCTTCAACCATTGTCCCGTAGATAATACAAAAGTTATCATTCTCGGACAAGATCCTTATCACGGTCCCGGACAAGCTCACGGACTCTGCTTCTCCGTGCCCGAAGGAATCCAACAACCCCCTTCCTTACAAAATATCTTCAAAGAAATACAAGCCGACCTTGGTTCTCCTATCCCCTCAACAGGTAATTTAGAACGCTGGTCGGATCAGGGAGTTCTACTACTCAATGCCACCCTTACCGTGCAAGCACATCAGGCAGGATCACACCAAGGGAAAGGCTGGGAAACTTTCACCGATGCCGTTATCCGGCAGATTGCTGAACACAGAGAACACTTAGTTTTCCTACTATGGGGTTCATACGCACAGCGCAAAGGAGCCTTCATTGATACAAACAAACACCTCGTCCTGAAATGTGTGCATCCTTCACCCCTCGCTGCCAATCGAGGCGGTTGGTTCGGCAATCATCAATTCAGTCGCACCAACGCCTACTTGCAAGAACACGGGCAACTTCCGATAAAATGGTAAATTTTAAAAAATCAAAAACAACTCACCTCCCAATCATTTCCACCTCGTCCAAATTTCAGGAAATCAACTGCGAGATAAAACTTACAAGCAACATTTAAAAATGCTTGATACACTTTAAATACCTTGTTTACAGTAACTTATAAAAGAGAAAAACAAGTTAATTAGCTAAATTTAATTTTTTAGTCAATTATAATGCTATTTAACTCAGAAATGTTTAATTTTGAAGCACGACTGTGTCATTTTATCAGTCAAACCTCTTAAGGTTATAAAAAATAGGATTTTTATAACCTTAAGAACATTATTTAGCTTTGATTACAAATCAATGTGGCATGCCACTATAAATCCTAAAACAAATATTATGGTTAGTTACAAAGAACTGGGGCTGGTAAACAGCAGAGAACTTTTCAAAAAAGCAATGGAAGGTAAATATGCTATTGCAGCTTTTAATTTCAACAACATGGAACAGATGCAAGCCATTGTAGCTGCTTCTGTGGAATGTAAATCACCGGTAATCCTTCAAGTTTCCAGTGGTGCTCGTAAATATGCGAACCAAACGATTCTTCGTTATATGGCACAGGGAGCCGTTGAATACGCCAAAGAATTAGGACTGAATATCCCGATCGTACTCCATTTAGATCACGGCGACACCTTTGAACTCTGCAAAAGTTGTATTGATATGGGGTTCTCTTCAGTTATGATCGACGGATCCGCCCTATCATACGATGAAAATGTTGCTGTCACTCGTAAAGTCGTTGAATATGCTCACCAATTCGATGTAACCGTAGAAGGTGAACTCGGCGTATTAGCAGGTGTTGAAGACGATGTTACAGCAGAACAGCACACTTATACACGCCCCGAAGAAGTAGAAGATTTCGTAAAGAAAACCGGCGTGGACTCCTTAGCTATTTCTATCGGGACCTCTCACGGAGCCAACAAATTCAAACCCGAACAATGTACGCGCAACGCCGATGGTGTTCTCGTGCCTCCTCCCTTACGTTTCGACATTCTAAAAGAAATTGAAAAACGGATTCCCGGATTCCCAATCGTACTACACGGCTCTTCATCCGTACCACAAGACAAAGTAGCCATCATCAACAAATATGGCGGTGCATTAAAAGATGCTATCGGTATTCCGGAAGATCAACTTCGCGAAGCAGCCAAATCTGCCGTTTGTAAAATCAACATCGACTCTGACGGACGTTTGGCTATGACCGCAGCTATTCGGGAAGTATTCGTCAACAAACCGGCCGAATTTGATCCACGTAAATACCTCGGTCCGGCACGTGATTCTCTGAAAGAACTTTACAAACACAAACTAAACAACGTATTAGGAAGTGCCAATACGGTAAAATAAAAAATTATAAAAATTAATGAAACCCCGCACAAAACCTTATTTTGTGCGGGGTTTCAACATTAACTACTCAACCCGAAAAAAATATACAGCTCCATTCCATACGTAGTATCCACAACTAATAAAAGACACTCCTCCACCGGATGTAAAACGCCCCAACCTACCATCAAGTAATCCGATTCATATTCAAAGGCAACAAACAAAACTAAACCCAAACGAACATTATTTTAAAATTTGCTTTGAAAACTAAAACCTAATGCTTTTCATTGTCAATAATTTATTGTATTTTTGTCCCCCTAAATTATAAACACTCAAATGCGGAAATTAAGAAACATTGCGATCATTGCGCACGTTGACCACGGAAAGACAACCCTCGTGGATAAAATGATCCTACAAGGTAAACAACTAAGAGACAACGAAAAACAAAGTGAAGATTTAATACTTGATAGTAACGATCAGGAACGCGAGCGGGGTATCACCATCCTTGCCAAAAATGTATCCGTACGTTATAAAGACTACAAGATAAATATCATTGACACTCCGGGTCACTCGGACTTCGGTGGAGAGGTGGAACGTGTGCTAAATATGGCTGACGGTGTATTATTACTCGTAGACGCATTTGAAGGTACAATGCCACAAACCCGCTTTGTTTTACAAAAAGCCTTAGGACTGGGCAAAAAACCCATTGTCGTAGTAAACAAAGTAGACAAACCCAACTGTCGTCCCGACGAAGTACAGGAAGAAGTTTTCGACCTGATGTTCTCATTGGGAGCCACTGAGGATCAGTTAGATTTCCATACCATTTACGGTAGTGCCAAACAAGGCTGGATGTCAACCGACTGGAAAAACAAAACAACAGATATTACTCAACTATTAGATGCCATCATTGAAAACATTCCTGAGCCGGAAACAGCCACAGGTACCCCTCAAATGATGATCACCTCTTTGGAATACTCCTCTTACATCGGACGTATTGCCATCGGTAAATTAACACGTGGAAAGTTAAGAGCCGGAATGGCTGTCACCCTCTGCAAACGCGACGGTGTCACACAAGTAAAGAGTCGCATCAAAGACTTAATGCTATTTGAAGGACTCGAAAAGAAAAAAGTAGAAGAAGTAGAAGCCGGAGAAATCTGTGCCATTGTCGGAATTGAAGGATTTGAAATCGGTGATACCATTGCCGACTATGAAAACCCGGAAGCATTAACCCCGATTGCCATTGACGAACCGACAATGAGTATGTTGTTCACGATCAACAACTCCCCCTTCTTTGGGAAAGACGGAAAATATGTCACCTCTCGCCACATCAAAGATCGTTTAGATAAAGAGCTGGAAAAGAATCTCGCACTAAAAGTGAAACCGGGACTTGGAGCCGACTCCTTCATCGTATTCGGTCGTGGTGTTCTCCATCTCAGCGTATTAATCGAAACAATGCGTCGAGAAGGCTATGAACTTCAAGTAGGACAACCCAAAGTCATCATTAAAGAAATCAACGGACAAAAATGCGAGCCGGTCGAAGAATTGACCATCGACATACCCGAAGAATTCGCCGGTAAAGCCATTGAAATGGTCACCAAACGAAGAGGTGTACTCAACAATATGGAAACCCGTGACGAACGCGTACATCTTGATTTCGACATTCCATCACGCGGTATCATCGGATTGCGCAGCAACCTGCTCACCGCATCTGCCGGAGAAGCCGTTATTGCCCACCGTCTGAAAGGATTCGAACCCTATAAAGGTGACATTGAAATGCGGACCAACGGTTCCTTAATTGCAATGGAAACAGGCGATACTTTTGCTTACGCCATCAATAAATTACAAGATAGAGGCAAATTCTTCATCGAACCGGGCGAAACTGTATATGCCGGACAAGTAATCGGTGAAAGCTCCCGTCCGGATGACATTGTCATCAACGTATGCAAATCAAAGAAACTGACCAATATGCGTGCCAGCGGATCGGACGACAAAGTAAACATCGCTCCTCCTATCAAATTCAGCCTTGAAGAAGCTCTTGAATATATTCAAGAAGATGAATATGTAGAAGTGACTCCCCATTCTATGCGCCTTCGCAAAATTTTCCTCGACGAAACAGAACGTAAACGTCTGAGCAAAAAAGTGACAAGCACAGAAGATTAAAAAAACACACCATAAACGATCCCCCAATGTTAGTAATAATATTGGGGGATTATTTCTACTCCTTCTTATATTTCTTGATCAATGCCAGCACCTGCTGCTGCTCTTCCAGTGTCAACTCTCCCGCCTTATAAAATTCAATTACCTGATTTTTATTGACAAAAATCACCGCAAAATTATTATCGGCTCCCTTCAACTTCCAAGCATTATATAACACCTCATCCGGATCAAAATAAATACGCCCGCTTGTGCCCTTCACTTCCTTCATAGCCATTTTCCGGATCAACGAATTAGGGATCAACGAAGCGGCGGCAAGATTTATAATCCCATACGAATCTATTTCCGGACTATCAATCGGATGGGTTTTAAAATAATCCCTGAACGACTTATTTTGGCGTGGACGTCCGGGATCTACATAAAAAATCAACAAATTCTTTTCTCCCAAAAATGGCAACCGGACCGTTTGATTGTTCATATTCAACAAACTGACCGAAGTCACTTTTTCTCCAACCTGACCGAACAAATCAACAGAAAAAGAAGCAACGGTCAGCAAACTCCATATACAAAAACGTCTCATTTCAAATTTATTTATAAAAATTAAACATTGGCATCAATTTTGCTTAAGTAATTTAAAAGTTGTACGGATTAAAAAACAAGAGGATCAACCAATTGATATTAAACATTTAGAAATTAGATCAACAATCTCAAAGCTATGTTAAAATGCTTCTTCATTGTTGTGTGGACAACATTCTGTTTCTCCGCTGCCGGAAACAACTGCCTTTCGACAGATAGCCTGCAACAAGATACATCCGCACAAGCATCCCCTTTTTTTCGGCGGATCTATGAAAACGTATACCAATATTTCATCAAAGCGAACGAGGATGATCACAACAAACGCTTCGATTTCTCCATCATTGGCGGACCACACTTTTCCTCCGACACCAAATTAGGACTTGGATTAGTCGCTTCAGGAATCTATCGAGTAGATAGACAGGACTTCAGTATTCCTCCTTCCAATATATCATTTTATGGAGATGTCACCACCACAGGTTTCTACCTGCTCGGCATACGGGGTACCACCATTTTCCCACAAAATAAATATCGTTTAGGGATCAATTTGTACTTTTTCTCCTTCCCGAGTCAATACTGGGGCATCGGCTACGATCGAGGCAGTAAAGACGACGATTACACCACCTATAAACGCTTGGAAAAACAAATCAGGATTGACTTTTCCCGAAAAATACTAAATAACACTTATATTGGAATCACCACCCTCTTTCGCCACGTCAACGGAAAAGATTTAAAAAACATCCACTTCCTTGACGGGGAAGAAAACGACATAGCAACCTTAGGGTTTGGAGCTTTTCTAACCTATGACTCCAGAGATTTTCTACCCAATCCATACAGAGGCACCTATGCCAAAATCGAACAAATCATCTTTCCCGATATTTTCGGCAATGCTTTCAAAAGAACAGAAATACTAAGCCGCCATTACAACAAACTATGGAAAGGCTGTATTCTGGCATCGGAATTGCAAGGTATCTTCAATTACGGCGACACCCCTTGGAGTATGGTGGCTTTATTGGGAGGATCTTACCAGATGAGAGGTTACTATGAAGGACAATATCGCGACAACGACCTGATACAAACACAGATTGAACTGCGACAACACATCTACCATCGACACGGCATAGCCCTTTGGGCAGGTGCAGGCAACATATTTCCTAAATTCGATCAATTTAAATGGAAAGAAACCCTACCCACCTACGGCATCGGTTATCGCTGGGAATTTAAAAAAAGAGTAAACGTACGCCTTGACTACGGTTTCGGAAAAAGGCAAAGCGCATTTTATTTCAATATAGACGAAGCCTTTTAAATATGCTACAAAAAATCAAACTGACATTCAACCGATTTATCGCCCATCCGCAACAATTGCTGGGGTTCTTCATCGCCGTCAACCTAATCCCCAGCATAGCCCTGATGTTCACAGAGCCCTATTCCATCATCGGAAGAATCATTCTGATCACCTTCCCCTTTGGAATCTATCTACTCCTCTATTCCATACTGAAAAACGTCGGACTCACACAACTCCTGTTGATCCCTCAACTCATCTTTAATGCCTTTCAACTGGTTTTGTTCTATCTGTTTGGCGAATCGGTCATCGCTGTAGATATGTTTCTCAATCTCGCCACAACAAACGTCACAGAAGCCAGCGAACTACTGAACAATTTATGGCCTGCCATTATTTTAGTCTGTATAATATACATCCCCACCATCCTACTGGCAGCCATCGCCTGTAAACGCAAAACACTATTACCTCCCGCTTTCCGAAAAAAGATGGTCTTTATCGGACTGGTCGTAGCCTTGTTTTCCTACGGACTCACTTTCACCGCCACCAATAGAAACACAGGAAGTTACAAACTAACACAGGAGGTCTATCCTGTTAATGTCTACTACAACCTCCATTTTGCCATCCAAAAATGGCAACGTAGTATGCTTTATCCGTTTACTTCCAATCATTTCAAATTCAATGCAAAAAAAGAAACCCCCATTGACAAACGGGAAATTTATATACTTGTTGTCGGCGAAGCAGGAAGAGCAATAAACTGGAGCCTTTGGGGCTACGAACGGGAAACAAATCCGCTATTATCACAAACGCCGGGCATCATCACCTACAAAGATGCCATCACACAAGCCAATGCCACCCACAAAAGTGTCCCCTTGATTTTATCAGCCGCCAGCGCAGAAGAATTTGACCTCCTTTATCAACAAAAAAGTATCCTGCAAGCCTTCAAAGAAGCCGGTTTCACCACCTTATTTTTCTCTAACCAAACACCCAACCGGACATTCACCGACTACTTTGCAGCAGAAGCCGACTATCATCAAAACATCCGCCCGGCATCTACGGGAGGCATCTACACCCAAAATAATTACGACGATCAACTGATCCCTTTGTGTCGCCATTATATCGACTCTCTGTCTGATAACCTTTTTATTGTACTCCACACCTACGGTTCACATTTCAACTACAATGCCCGTTATCCGCGTAATTTCGCTCATTTTCAACCCGACAATGCCACCGAAGTTGAAGTGAAAAATCGGCAACAACTCATCAATGCCTACGATAATAGCATTCGTTACACCGACTACTTTCTACACAGCCTGATCAGCCTTTTAGACTCCACCGGCTCTTGTGCAGCACTCTATTACAGTCCGGACCACGGCGAAGATATGTTAGACGACCATCGCAAGCGTTTTTTACACGCATCGCCGCATCCCACTTATTATCAACTACATATCCCTCTTTTATTCTGGTTTTCCAACTGTTATCGAACCCTTTTCCCAATGAAATACGCAACCGCAAAAGCCCATTGTACCCAACCCGTTTCTACCCGAATCGCCTTTCACTCGATGCTCGACATAGCCGCCATCACCACCCCTTGCTTGAACACCGACTATTCAATTGTCAGTCCTCATTTTAAAACACAACGAAGAATGTACCTGACCGACCACGACACCCCTATCTTCTGGTACAATTCCGGCTTAAAAAAACAAGACAAGGAAATGATAGAAAAAAATCACTTGGACCACCGATAAACGTCCCGGAAAATCCGGACAAATAAATAAACAAACGGGACTTTCAGGTTAAAAATAAAACATCTCATCCGTTGGATAAAAAAATATGTCCGTTCATTTTCAGGGCAACTTCAAAACATTAATTTTGCACATTGAAAAATGCCCATTCAGGCAAAGGCAATTAAAATCAAAACGTTTAACCGGGGAGGAGGATCCAAAAGAACACACATCCCTATTAAATCTGTAAAAATGAAAGTAGCGATAGTCGGCGCAAGCGGAGCCGTAGGACAAGAATTTCTACAAGTACTTCAAGAAAGAAATTTCCCGATGGATGAATTAGTATTATTTGGTTCACAGCGCAGTGCCGGGAAAAAGTATACCTTCAGAGGAAAAGAATTAACCGTAAAACTCCTACAACACAACGACGACTTCAAAGACATCGACATCGTATTTACCTCTGCCGGAGCAAGCACCTCCAAAGAATTTGAAAAGACCATCACCCGCTACGGTGCGGTTATGATCGACAACTCCAGCGCCTTCCGTATGGATGAAGACGTCCCTTTGGTCGTCCCGGAAATGAATCCGCAAGACGCACTTAATCGTCCACGAGGAGTCATTGCAAACCCGAACTGTACCACCATTCTAATGGTGGTTGCCCTGAAAGCCATTGAAGAACTCAGTCACATCAAGCGAGCACGGGTAGCCACCTATCAGGCGGCGAGCGGAGCAGGTGCCGCCGCAATGGATGAACTATACACCCAATACCGCCAAGTATTGGCAGGAGAAACTCCCACCGTAGAAAAATTCGCTTATCAATTGGCATTCAACCTTATTCCACAAGTAGACGTATTCACCGACAACGGCTACACCAAAGAAGAAATGAAAATGTTCAATGAAACCCGCAAAATTATGCATTCGGACATCCGGGTAAGCTCTACCTGCGTACGTGTTCCCGCATTAAGGGCTCATTCCGAAAGCATTTGGATTGAAACAGAACGTCCTATATCCGTTGAAGAAGCCCGGAAAGCATTCTCAAAAGCAGAAGGACTGATCGTTCAAGACAACCCCGACAAACAAGAATACCCAATGCCTCTCTTTCTTTCAGGCAAAGAACCGGTATACGTGGGTAGAATCAGAAAAGACCTCGCAGACGACAACGGCTTAACCTTCTGGGTGGTGGGCGATCAAATCAAAAAAGGAGCCGCCCTAAATGCCGTACAAATCGCGGAATACCTTTATAAAAACAACGGATTATAAAACCTTGTTCCGTGTTGAAAACCAACACATTCGGCTCACACGTTTGTCGATTCGTTTCAAACAATCCGTTCTCTCAACGCTTTGTTCAAACAATTAAACACTCAACAACGTGTCAGCCTCCGCACAAGGACTTAAACATTAAATACTCCATTTCCACGGTTGAATTTCAGGTAATTCCTGATTTTCAGAACATACAAAACATTTATAAGTCGGATCAATCGGACATTCGTAAATAAATACGGGCACTCGCTTCAACACTTGCCGTATAACTATCCCCTCCCCTCCAAAACGGACTTCAAAACCCGATAAAGGAGTGGACAATCCGCTTCCGGTATATTTTAAGAAACTCTCTTTCACCGACCAATAGCCAAAAAACAAATCATCCTGTTCCTTCCCCGAAAGACCTTCCAACTGTTGTATCTCTTCCGGATGGAAAAAACGCCGGGCAACTGCCAACCTTGCTTTCCCCTTCCGTTCAATATCCACTCCTACCTCTCGATCCGAAAGCGCGCAAACAATATAATCCCCCGAATGCGATAAATTGAAAAACACCGACTGCGCTTCCCCTTCCACATAAGGCTTACCGTGCTCCCCTTTCACAATTCTACATTCCGCACCATTAATACCCCACAATGTCCCCAACAACTTTCGGGTCATCCCCTCTCCCAACAACTTTGTGCGTCGCACCCGCTCATTTTTATAATCACCCACCACAGCAAGCGTATCTCTACCGACAGCAGAATAAAAAAACCGATCCGGTAAATTCTCAAAATCAGAAATCTTCAAATAATAAACTTTCAACATCTGAACATACGACTAAAATTTTACGAACATCCAACACGCTACAATATGTTAAAATTGCAACAACCTTATTTCAAGCAAGCTGCATAAACGCAACAAAAAGTATAAATCCATCTATTCCTCCTCGCCCTTCCCGACAAAATTACAGCTTTTAAATCAAAGAATCCGATTCGCCAACTGAATTTAGTGCCTATTTATTCAAAAATGTTAATTTCTTTAAGATTAAATTCAGCACTCCAAATAAAATTTAACGTTTTCTTCAAAAAAAACGTTTGAAATATTGGTATTTAATCCGAATTTCTTTACTTTTACCCCGCTAAACAAAAGAGAACGTAAACACAAAATTAATATCATGGAAGTTAAAAAGTCACAGAAAGCAGATCTGGAAGGGAAGAAAGGTCTTTTCTTCGAGATTGGACTAACCCTGGCTTTAGCGGTTCTGTTATTTGCTTTTGAATGGAAATCTTCCACTGAGGAAGTTGGCCAATTTCAGACGGTCGCTGAAGAACAGATAGAAGAGGAAATCATTCCGATCACTCAGCAAATGCTGAAACCTCCTCCTCCTCCTCCTCCAGCTCCTAAATTAACAGACTTGATTGACATCGTCGAAGATGATGTCAGCATTGATGAAGAGCTTGAAATTCAGGATGCAGAAGACCAGTCAGAAAACAAAGCGGTAGAAAATGTATCGGACTTCGGAGAATACGGTACGGAAGACACCGGAGAAACTGAAGTATTCGTAGTGGTAGAAGATATGCCGTCATTCCCACTTGGAAATGTTCAAAAATGGATTTCCAAAAACGTGAAATATCCGGTATTGGCAGCTGAAAACGGAATACAAGGAAAAGTGTACATCCAATTCGTGATTGAAAAAGACGGATCCATCACCGATGTAAAAGTAATCCGTGGTGTTGACGCATCATTGGACAAAGAAGCATCAAGAGTCATCCAGTCTATGCCGAAATGGAAACCGGGAAAACAGAGAGGTAAACCGGTAAGAGTTTCTTACACATTACCCATCAACTTCCAATTATCAAACAATTGATAAAAAGAATATTCCAACATATCAAAGGGCTGTCATTTTTGTGTCAGCCCTTTGTTTTTTAAAAATACATTGACTTATTGAGATAGTTCTCTTAAAACGAGCGAATTATAATTTTAAATTTAAACAATAATCATTTTATCATTTAAAAAGATCAAAAGAAATCGAACAGATCGCAACAGTCGATCCCCTTTCCTCGTTTCTTATCTGAATTGAACCTTTAACTTTTAATCATTAGCTTTTTATGGGTGACTATTTTTATACAGACAAACAAGCAGAAAGAGCCATTTTAGTAGGAGTAGCCCTTCAATCAGAAGGAGTCAGCTACACCCAAATGAGCGAATATCTTGACGAACTTTCCTTTCTGGCTGAAACTGCCGGTGCAGAAACAGTCAAAATATTCACACAAAACTTAGACAAACCGGTTCACGCCACCTTCATCGGAAAAGGGAAACTGGAAGAAATCAAGGCATACACCGACGAGAACGAAATAGATATGGCGATTTTTGACGACGAGTTAAGTCCCACCCAACTACGGAACATCGCCGCCATACTCACAGGCGTTAAAGTACTGGACCGCACCAACCTGATCCTTGACATCTTTGCTAATCGTGCACGCACCGCCCACGCAAAAACACAAGTAGAACTGGCGCAATATCAATACCTACTCCCTCGATTAACCGGTATGTGGACACACCTTGAACGTCAAAAAGGAGGTATCGGATTAAGAGGTCCGGGCGAAACAGAAATAGAAACCGACCGACGAATCATCCGCGACAAAATCACCCGTTTAAAAGAAGAATTAGACAAAATCGACCGGCAAAAAGTGACACAACGCAAAAACAGAGGCAAATTGGTTCGTGTCGCATTAATAGGCTACACCAACGTAGGCAAATCCACGTTGATGAACCTATTGAGCAAATCAGATGTATTTGCCGAGAATAAATTATTTGCGACACTCGACACCACCGTCCGGAAAATCGCCATCCAAAACGTACCATTCCTGCTGGCGGATACTGTCGGATTTATCCGTAAGCTGCCACACCACCTGATAGAATCCTTCAAATCAACCCTCGACGAAGTACGGGAAGCCGATGTGATCCTTCACATCGTAGACATCTCCCATCCGCAATTTGAAGATCAGATGAAAGTCGTCAATGAAACCCTCGCGGAATTGGTCAAAGAACCAAAACCAAGCATTTTGGTATTCAACAAGATTGATGCTTTTGAATATACCCAGAAAGAAGCGGACGATCTGACACCCGTCGCACGTGAAAATTACAGCCTTGACGACTTAAAACAAATGTGGATGTCGAAACAAGGCTGCGAAACAGTGTACATTTCTGCCGCACGAAAAGAAAATATTGAAGAATTGAAAGAAAAATTGTACAACATCGTGAAGGAGATTCACTCCGCCCGTTTCCCATACAACGACTTTCTGTATCAAGATTTCACGAAAGAAGAAACCGAACCGACCGAAGAATAAACCGTATTTTCAATCGTTGCATATAGCGCATCTATATTTTCCGGAAAAGGAAGCTTTTCCGGAATGAAGCATTTATTTTTCTTCCTTCAAAGGCTACCCAATCGCTACCCAATGGTTTGGGTATGCTTTGGGATTCGCTACCTTCCCTTCGTTGTCCCGTCGTATTCCCTTCGTATCCTCGTCGTCGCGAAACGAAGGGGAGACAAATAGACTTCATCGAGGATAGACCTATAACAGAAAGAGAATCAATCAATTACAGGACGATCCATAGAAGAAAATGTAGCGTTTCATTTTGAAAACCATTTAATACTTCTCTGCGGGATGTTAAACATTGAATGTTTAACATCCCGCAGAGGTTTAAATCATAGAGCAAAACTATTGGAGGGGTTCTCTTTTTACTTCACGGTAATCAGAAAATAATTCTTTTTCCCGGTTTGTACCAAAATATATTTGCCATCAATCAGATCACTCTCGCCTACCACGCATTCTTCTCCGCTCACTTTCTCTTTGTTTACGCTGATCGCGTTTGCCTTCAATGCTCGGCGAGCCTCTCCTTTTGAAGCCATCACAGATGTTTTTTCTGCCAATAAATCCACCACCGGAATGCCGGCTTTCAAATCAAGGGCAGCAATATCAAATTGAGGCACTCCCTCGAACACAGAAAGGAAAGTAGCTTCGTCAATTTTTCGCAAAGTTTCAGACGTTGCATTGCCAAACAGGATTTGCGAAGCCTCCAAAGCCAAATCGTAAGCCTCTTGTCCGTGTATCAGGCAGGTGATCTCTTTTGCCAGTGTCTTCTGAAGTTTCCGCAAGTGTGGCGCATCCTGATGTTCCGCAATCAGACCATCAATTTCTGCCGGAGGCAGAATGGTAAATATTTTTATATAACGTGCCGCATCCTCATCCGTCGTATTCAACCAAAATTGATAAAATTGGTAAGGAGAAGTCCGCTGAGGATCCAACCAAATATTACCGGATTCACTTTTCCCGAATTTCTGCCCATCACTTTTGGTCATCAAAGGCCACGTCAGCCCATAAGAATCCAATCCTTCTTTCCGACGAATCAGTTCACCGCCGGTGGTGATGTTGCCCCATTGATCGGAACCGCCCATTTGCAACATACAATTGTGATTTTTCCGAAGGTATAAGAAATCATACCCCTGCACCAATTGATAAGTAAATTCCGTAAACGACATTCCTTGCGATGATTCACTGCACAGTCTTTTTTTGACAGAATCTTTTGCCATCATATAATTGACCGTAATGTGCTTACCGATGTCCCGAATAAATTCGAGGAATGAAAAATCCTTCATCCAATCGTAATTGTTTAACATCATTGCCGCATTGGAAGCTGTTGAATTAAAATCAATGAAATGGGATAATTGAGCTTTGATGCCTGCCATATTCTTTTGTATGGTTTCTTCATTCAAAAGATTTCTTTCCTGTGATTTACCGCTTGGATCACCTATCATTCCGGTCGCACCGCCAATGATAAAGATGGGTTTGTGACCTGCCAGTTGAAAATGTTTCATCATCATCACCGACACTAAATGCCCCACGTGTAAAGAATCGGCAGTCGGATCTATCCCCACGTAAGCAGTTGTTTGTCCTTTCGCCAATAATTCTTCCGTACCCGGCATAATGTCCTGGATCATTCCTCTCCATTTTAATTCATCAACAAAATTCATCATATCATTTATTTTTTTGATTTATATGCTATTTTTCTTGTTGCCCACAAGGTCACCTTTAAAAACGGATGACGTTGTATATTTTTTCTGCAAAATTAAGAAAAGGATAGAATAACAAACTTTTCTGTCTGGTTTCTTCACACAGAAAGCTGAATTTATCGTTCAAGGCATCGACCAGCATCAAAATGACACACGCGATGACAAAATATTTTGCCATCCCAAACAATGTTCCCAAGAGCTTGTTCGCTATCCCCATTGCAACCATATCGGCTACTTTTGTGAATATTTTTCCCAACAAGTAGGCAACGATTGCCACCACTACAAAGGTAACGCCCAAGGCAATATAGGAAAGATAACGGGAAGATATATTTAAAAAATCCCGCAAGATGCCTTCTGTATAGGATGAGTATTTAACAGCAATAAATACTCCCAACACCAAGCCCACCAATGTCGCCACTTCCACGATGAATCCTTTCATAAATCCCCGGAAAGCACCGAACAGTAAGAAGAGCCCGATAATAATATCAATGTAATTCATAGCCTCTTTTGTTTTTTAGAGCTAATACGTTTTCAACTTCCGGATAATCGGATTTCAAAGATAAACAGATTTATCAAGACCGGAAAAAATTAAAGCTATTTCTCCGAATGAAATTGAAAAGAAGGGGTCAAAAATAAATTTAAGAGCATAAATGATGCTATTTGTATGATATTTAAGGAAGAAAACACTTCGCCGGTCTATTTTTTCATTCGGTAGAAATCGAAATTTAAATTTTCAATCCTCCATTATTTGATAAATTCTTAGTAATTTCGCCAATTGGTTAAATAGCGATAATATCTAATTTTTTAAAATAAACAAAATGTATAGGACACACACGTGTGGAGAGTTGCGGCTTGACAACGTAAACGAAAGCGTTTGCCTAAGCGGCTGGGTGCAAAAAGTCAGGAATCTTGGCTCTATGACATTTATTGATCTCCGCGATAGATATGGGATTACTCAATTAGTCGTTGAAGAATCGGCTTCAGAAGAGATAAAAAATCAAATCGCCCAATTAGGACGTGAATTTGTGATTCAGGCAACAGGAAAGGTGGTTGTACGAAGCAGTAAAAATAATAAAATACCAACGGGAGATATTGAAATCATACTTGAAGAAGTTACGATTCTCAGTCGTTCGGAAATTCCACCTTTCACCATTGAGGACAATACAGACGGCGGCGACGAAATTCGGATGAAATACCGGTATCTTGATCTGCGCCGTAGCGTAGTCAGAAAAAATTTGGAAATGCGCCACAAGATGGCTCAATTGATCCGGAATTATTTGGATGCTCAACATTTTCTTGAAATAGAAACGCCGGTATTGATTAAAAGTACCCCCGAAGGAGCACGTGATTTTGTTGTCCCCTCCCGTATGAATCAGGGACAATTCTATGCATTGCCGCAAAGTCCGCAAACCTTCAAGCAATTGCTGATGGTAGCTGGTTTTGATCGTTATTGTCAGATTGTCAAATGTTTCCGTGATGAAGACTTACGGGCAGACCGTCAGCCGGAATTTACACAGATCGACTGTGAAATGTCGTTTGTGGAGCGGGAAGATATATTGAATATTTTTGAAGGATTGATCAAGCATCTTTTCAAGGAATTGAGAGGTATTGATATTCCGGAGCTTCCCCGTATGACGTGGGCGGATGCGATGGAATATTACGGATGCGACAAACCGGATGTCCGTTTCGGGATGAAGTTTGTGAATCTGACGAAAGAAACGCAGGCGAAAGATTTTGTCGTATTTAATTCAGCAGAATATGTTGGGGCTATTTGTGCGCCGGATTGTGCCGTCTATACCCGCAAACAATTGGATGAGCTGACGGAATTTGTAAAACGTCCGCAAGTGGGAGCCAAAGGATTGGTGTACGTCAGGTATAATACAGACGGGACCTTGAAATCATCTGTTGATAAGTTTTATACGGAAGCTGATCTGAAAGTATGGGCAGAAGCCTGTGGTGCAAAGCCGGGCGATTTGTTACTCCTCCTTTGCGGTCAAAAGAATAAGACGTTACCACAATTAAGCGAGTTACGCTTGGAAATGGGCAATCGTCTTGGATTACGAGATAAGGATGTATTCAAACCTCTGTGGGTGGTTGATTTTCCTCTATTAGAATGGGACGAAGCGACACAACGTTTTTACGCAATGCACCATCCGTTTACTTCTCCTAATCCGGAGGATGTGGATATGATGGAAAGCAATCCGGGAGCGGTGAGAGCAAATGCCTATGATATGGTTATCAACGGTGTTGAAGTAGGCGGCGGTTCTATCCGTATCCACAACACAGAATTACAACAACGGATGTTCAAATGCTTAGGTTTCACACCGGAGCAGGCAGACAAACAATTCGGATTTCTGTTGAATGCGTTCAAGTACGGTGCGCCTCCTCACGGTGGTATTGCCTTTGGATTCGACCGATTGGTTTCTATGTTTGCAGGGCTTGACAGCATCCGCGACACCATCGCTTTTCCAAAGAATAATTCCGGACGGGATGTAATGATTGATTCTCCGTCAGAGATTTCACCGGAACAGTTTAAAGAGTTAGGGATTAAAATCAGTTAATAGTTTTCGAGATTTACGATTTTTTCCAGCGTTACACAGCCACTATAAACCGTTAAAAGGATGTTCAAAGATGTAATCGGACATAATGATATTAAGCAAAGGCTGGTAAATTCCCTTCAATCGGGACGTATCAGTCACGCACAGTTGTTTGCCGGCGACACGGGTTACGGTTCGTTGGCTTTAGCACTGGCATTTGCTCAATATGTATTCTGCACGGGCGACAAGAAGGAGGATGCCTGCGGTGTCTGTCCTTCGTGTCGAAAGATGCAGAAATACATTCATCCCGATTTACATTTTGTATTTCCGGTTGTCCGCAAGACAAAAAGTCCGGTGAGCGATGAATATATCAACGAATGGCGACATCTGCTCACGCAAAATACATATTTCGGATTGGAGGAATGGTATACGGCAATGGGCGTGGAAGACAACGCTCAAGCCGCCATTTATACAGAGGAGAGTGTGAACATTCTGCGCAAACTGAATCTGAAATCGTTTGAGTCGGATTATAAAATTATGGTCGTTTGGTTGCCCGAAAAAATGAATCCGGAATGTGCCAACAAGCTATTAAAGATCATTGAAGAGCCTTACGACAAGACATTGTTTCTGATGGTATCAGAACATCCCGAACAAATTATTAATACGATACAATCGCGTTTACAGCGTATCCATATACCTCCCTTACAGGAAGAACAAATCAAACAGCATTTGGTCAACGACAAGGGAGTCACAGAACAAAAAGCAGACGAATATGCCCATATCGCGTCAGGGAGTTGGCACAAAGCCCTCCGAATGCTAAATGAAACGGAAGAACAGGTCTATAACCAAGAGAAATTCGCCAGCCTGATGCGACTTTGTTGGGAAAGGAAAATGCTTCCGGTGAATGAATGGGTGAATGAAATCAGCGGTCTGGGACGGGAAAGACAAAAAAATTTTCTGATGCACTCTACCCGTATGGTCAGAGAAAATTTTATCCGTAACTTTGGACTGGAAAAATTGAATTATATGACAGAGCGAGAAATGAATTTTTCGCAGCGTTTCTCGCCTTATATACACGAGGGAAATGTGATTCCGCTTACGACTGAGTTTGAACGAGCCTACAATGACATCGGTCGAAACGGGAATGCAAAAATTATTTTTACTGATTTATGTATTAAAGTGATGCAAAATATCAGACCTTGACAGGAAAATGGCTCCCAAAAGAAAAATAAAAAGCAACACACGAAAAATCCGGTGAGACGAGAACAACGAAATGGAAGAAATAGCGGAGAGCGACGAAAATAAGAATGAAATAATATTATTTTATGAGTGAATTAATAGATAACGAAAATATAGATCAAGACGAAGAATTGTTTTCTGATGAAAACGAAGATTTCGGGAATGAGCCAACAGAAGTGGAGGCTGAGGTAGAAAATTCAGAGAATACGCTTGAAATAAAAGAGGAAATAGTGGTGGAGGAATTTGAAGAGGAGGAAGAGGAAAGCGACGAAATGGAAGCGTCAGAAGCCATTGAAGCAGGAGAATTTGCGCCGCAAAAGAAAAAGGAGGACGAAGAAGAAGAGGTGCAACCGCTTCATACCAAGCATCCCAGACCGGACATCCCTATCATCGATCACCGGCTGTTGTCCGGTAAATTATCGGTCTATAATTGGCTGGAAGATTTACCTACAACGAATTGTGTACCGGAAATTGTTGAAGTACAATTTAAAAATACTCGAAAAGGTTTTTACAATAATCCGTCCAATCTGCCTTTACAAAAAGGAGATATTGTCGCCGTAGAAGCTGCTTTGGGGCACGATATTGGAGTAATCTCTCTTTCAGGTGAATTGGTGAAGGAACAAATACGCCTGAAAAGAATTGATCTGGAACGTAATCCGCTAAAAAAGGTTTACAGGAAAGCGAAACCACACGATATAGAAAAATGGCAACAAGCCATCGCATTGGAACACGAAACAATGATCCGTTCCCGAAAGATTGCAGCAGATCTTAATTTGAATATGAAAATAGGAGATGTTGAATATCAGGGAGATAAGACGAAAGCGATCTTTTATTATATTGCTGACGACCGGGTGGATTTCCGTACCTTGATTAAAGTGTTGGCAGAAACATTTCGCATCCGTATTGAGATGAAGCAGATCGGAACGCGTCAGGAAGCAGGGCGTATCGGAGGCATTGGTCCTTGCGGACGTAAATTATGTTGTTCGAGTTTTATTACGAATTTTATTTCTGTATCTACTTCAGCAGCCCGCTATCAGGATATTTCCCTGAATCCTCAAAAATTAGCCGGACAATGTGGTAAATTAAAATGTTGTCTGAACTACGAAGTAGATGCTTATCTTGATGCACAGAAGGATTTTCCGTCAAGCAATATACCATTGAACACGGGTAACGGACTTCTTTATCATCAAAAAACAGATATTTTCGGACAAATGATGTCGTACACTCCTGACAAGGAAGGAAAAGGTATTTTTATACAAATTCCGGTGAGACGGGTGAAAGAAATTATCACGATGAACCGGAAGGGTATTATCCCGCCTCAAGCGGTTGAAATCCGTGAGGATGAACCGGTAGACATCAAATATACGGATGGTGTGGGCGAAGAAAGTTTGAATCGTTTTGACGAGAAAAAACAGAAAAAACAACATTCTAAGTTCCGGAACAATAATAACCGTGAAAACGGCAACAACAATGTTCCACGAAACGAAAAGATCGAAAAGACCGGAGGAAGTGAGGGTCGGAATGAAAATAAAAACGCAATCCCGAATAACGGAAGCGATAATAATAATCGTCCGAATAACAATCGGCAGGGCAGTCCACGACCTTTTAGGAATGGACCCCGCCCGGAACAACGCAAAGATCCAAAGTCTTTATCAAAGCCGAAACCCAAGACCGATCAGGACGTTAAACCTCAAAATGAACAATAATGCAGAGCTATCGTCCGTTTTCCGGTATCACCCCAGCAGTTAAAATGCTGCTGATCCTAAATGTAGTTATGTATTTTTTAGCTATGTTTTTGGATCGGAATTTTCATATAGATACGGCAGATATGTTGGGACTTCATTTGCCCCAATCCATTTTTTGGAATCCCTGGCAATATGTCACGCATATGTTTATGCACGGTAGTATTAGCCATTTATTCTTCAATATGTTTGCCTTGTTTATGTTCGGGCGGATATTGGAATCGGTATGGGGCTCCCGACGGTTTCTTATCTTTTATTTTGTCTGCGGCATCGGTGCAGGCACATTAAACAGTCTGATCGGCTGGTTTGAAGTACACCGGCTATTGGAACAATATCAAGCTTTCAAAAGCGCACCAAGCCCTGAGCTATTGTCTGAATTTGTCAAGAATCAAGTAGCCAATCCGGCAAGTTGGGTATGGGAAGTGATTGATAGTTGGATTAATCAACCCAACTCACAGGAATACATTCAGGCTGGTGAGGTTTTGTTTCAACGAATTATTGACGCAAAAATAAATGTTCCGATGATAGGGGCTTCGGGTGCCATTTTCGGTATATTGCTGGCATTCGGTATGTTGTTCCCCAACACAGAGCTTTATTTGATGTTTATACCTATTCCCATCAAAGCAAAGTATTTTGTACTGGGCTACGGATTGATTGAACTCTTTTTGGGATTTCAAAATAGTGCCAGCGACAACGTAGCACATTTTGCCCACCTTGGAGGAATGCTGTTTGGTTATATTTTATTAAAATATTGGGGCAGAAAAAGTAAAAAGTTTTATTAAACAAGTCTATTGGAGCAAGGAGATATATTCCATCTATAGCAATTCACTTTCTGCAATTCTTCGCAGGTGTGAATTATAAATCATTAATGAGAATGTATTACAAAGAATACGGAGGCAATTATTCAGAAGGGATACTGGAAGGTTTTAAAAATTCTTTTCGGAAGGGATCTTCTTTAACACGACTGATCTACATCAATTGCGGTGTGTTTTTGGGATTGAAGATTGTCTATGTCCTGATGTTACTGACAGGGGTAGGAGATAGTTTTTATCCGACCGTGTTGGAATGGATAGGAGTACCGGCAGATCTTGAATATCTCCTTTACCGCCCGTGGAGTTTGTTCACCTATATGTTCACACAATTTGAATTTTTGCATCTATTGTTCAATATGTTGTGGCTATATTGGTTTGGTTCTTTTTTCCTGAATCATTTTTCTGAAAAAAGTCTCACAGGTGTTTATTTACTGGGGGGATTGGCTGGAGCTTTGTTGTATGTCGGTGCTTATAATGTTTTCCCTTATTTTGACCAGCTCACCCGTTTGTCATCGTGGGCTATCGGATCATCAGCATCTGTTATGGCTATTGTCTTTGCCGTATGTACCTATTTGCCTCATCAAAAAGTATATATTTTTTTGATCGGACCTGTCAAGTTGATTTATTTAGCTCTTTTCACCGCTTTGATTGATGTACTCAGTATCCAATCAGGTAATGCAGGCGGACACATCGCACACTTAGGAGGAGCGTTGTTTGGCTGGCTATTTATTTTGGGCATTCAACGAAATAGGAATATCACCTCCGGCGTTATTCATCTTTTCTCCAAAAGTAATCGCTGGTTTTCACGAAAAAGGAGTATGCGGGTAAAGCATACAAAAAATGTTTCAGCAATGAATGACCGCGAATACAATGAATATAAGAGGAATCAAAATGACAAAATGAATAAAATATTGGATAAAATTTCCCAATCGGGCTATGAAAGCCTAAGCCGAGAAGAAAAGGAGATTTTATTCCGTTCAGGAAAAAATTAAAAATAACTATCAAGCTAAAGAGAAAAAAATGTCCGACTTAGTTTAACATCGGTTCCGAAAAGATGATGCTATGATGAAATTATTGGATAAAATCGTTTTATTTGTCAGTTCTATCGCTATGTTAGGATTACTGGGAGCTTATACCGCTTCGTATGTGAATCCTAATACTTTCGTATGGCCATCATTGTTGGGACTGGCTTATCCGTATTTGCTCATCGCCAATATTATTTTATTATTGTATTGGATCACCCGTTGGAAGAAGGCAGCATTTGCCGTATTGATTGTTATACTCTTGGGAATACCGTCCTTTATGACGTATTATGGCACCGCCAGTGATAATGAGCAGGAAAAAGATTCTGATATATCGTTATTGTCGTATAATATCCGTTATTTCGATGTTTATAAATGGTCGAATCAGGAGGATACAAAAGAAAAACTTTTTAATTATCTGAATCATTTCAAAGGGGATGTGATCTGCCTGCAAGAATTTTCTACTAATGACAATTCTTCATTTCAAAAGACAATTATCTATAACCTGAAATCGTTCCCCTATTATCACATATACAAGGATATGGCTATATTTTCCCGAATCCCTTTTATCCGAAAAGGAAATATATTTTTTGATCCTCAATATTCCAGTTCGTGTATCTATTGCGACATTCCACTGTGTGGCGATACGGTGCGCATCTATTCTGTGCATTTGGAATCTTACAAGTTAGGAAAAAAAGAAAGACAATTTATGAAGGATATCAGCCAAGGAGTAAAAAGTAATAATATACCTGAAAAGGTGAAGAATCTGACAAAACGTCTGACAACAGCCAATAAGAATAGGGCCTTACAAGCCGAGCAAATTAAAAGACATTTACAGAAATCACCTTATCAGGTAGTTCTCTGCGGTGATTTCAACGATACCCCTTTATCATATACTTACAAAAAACTCAAAGGTGAATTGGAAGATTCTTTTATCGAAAAAGGGCGTGGATTAGGAAATACTTATATCGGAGAATTTCCTTCTTTCCGAATTGATTATATTTTACACACACCCAACTTAGAAACAGTCAGCTATTCTCGTAATCATATCCAATTATCCGATCATTATCCGATAACAAGTAAGTTGAGAATGAAAAATCGAAAATAAAGGAATCGACTTGTTTATTATTTTCATCGCCTATTTTAAAAGAAGGATTTACACGACTAAAATAGATGTATCATTGTTCTGTATATATAAAAAGCCATTGTCTTTATCCCTTGCAAACATTCATCCATTCAATTTTACTGTATTTTTTTTGGAATATCTTTAATTTATTCTATTTTTGCTGCAACTATTAAAATGATGAATAAAATAGCAAAGGGGGGTTAGCTCAGTTGGCTAGAGCGCTTGCATGGCATGCAAGAGGTCGTCGGTTCGACCCCGATACTCTCCACAGGAAGTTCTTAAAGTTTGTAAAGTTCATAAAGTTTATGATTGAAAGTAAGCCTGATTAGGAAACTTTCCATTAACTTTATGGACTTTATATATTTAAATAAGTATGTATAGTCAGAAATATTAACTAATTCTTATTGTCATTATCAATGGAAGAATCAGAACAAAAACTGACAAAAAAAATCAGTCCTTATAAGATCATTTACCCGATTATTATCGGTCTGGCAGTTGTATCTTATATGCTTTATAAGGAATTTGACATCACAGCTTTCCAACAGATCACTTTCACTTGGAATACTGTATTCTGGCTTTTGGTGGCTCTGATGTGTATGTTTGTTCGCGATTTAGGTTATGTCATTCGTATTCGGGTACTTTCAGGCGACCGTTTAAGCTGGATCAAATCCATCCGGATTATCTTTTTATGGGAATTTACTTCGGCTGTCACTCCTTCAGCTATCGGCGGAACCAGTCTGGCTATATTATTTGTAAATAAAGAGGGTATTAAAGTGGGACGCAGCTCTGCAATGGTGATGGCAACCTCTTTTCTGGACGAACTTTATTTTATACTGATGTTTCCCCTTATCTTATTATGCGTTAGCCAAAGTGCCTTGTGGAATATGCCGGGAGTAAATTCAGGGGTCAGTCAGAGTTTGATTTTATTCGCTGTCGGCGGTTATTTGATTAAATTAGCTTATCTGATCGTCCTCAGCTATGGTCTGTTTAAGAATCCCAGAGGACTGAAGTATTTGCTTATGAAATGTTTTAAGCTGAAATTACTTCGTAAATGGCGGCATAACGCCAATGAAGCAGGATCGGATATCGTCCGCAATTCATACGAATTACGCCACATGCCATTCCTTTTTTGGATGAAAACATTCGGAGCAACATTTCTATCCTGGACAGCACGTTATTGGGTTGTTAATGCTATTTTAATGGCATTTTGGGCAGGTAATTATAATTGGGCTACTCAATTTTTAATCTTTGCCCGTCAACTGGTGATGTGGATTATGATGCTGGTCAGCCCTACTCCCGGAGGTAGCGGATTTGCTGAATTTGTATTTAAAGAATATTTGGGGGAATTTCTTCCAAGCGCAGGACTTGCCATTGCAATGGCGATTCTTTGGCGATTAATTACTTATTATCCTTATCTGATCGCCGGCGTATTCTTCGTACCAAGATGGGTTAGTAAACATTTCGGCTCTCAACGTTCGAAAAAAATAAACGAGCTATCGAAAAATTAAAAAATGTCATTATTAATCGGATATCAATATGTTTCTATTATTCAAAAAACCGGAATACAGGAAATTTAATCTTCAACCTCGTTACTGGGATCCTGAAAAAGAAAAACGAGAAGAACGAGAGAAAAGGATTAGGGCAGAACTCGGATTGAAAGACGAGAACGACCCGTATATGCCCAATATAGAAGGAAAATTCAGACAAGAATATAAGAAACGGAAATCAGAACGTAGTGGGCTTAATTCATCGTATAGCCTCCGTCTGTTTATGATCCTAATTATGCTATTCCTCGCAGCATTTTATGTATTTATTAAAAATCCGGAAGGTCTGCTGAAATTCTTTGGACTTTAAGGCTCTTGACAAATTGATTGCTTTTGTAAGTTTCTTGGAATCTTATCGTTCAAACTTTTAAAAAGAGCAAGCATTTTTTGACATCCCTTAAAAAAGATCAATTAAGCAGAGATTGACTAAAAATGAGGTTTTATCTTTATCTTTAAACGTTCATTTTTAGTGTTCCTAATTTTAATCTTTAACCTATCGCTTTTAAGCTTTTTACCTTTATATGGATACTGTTCATTTACTACCGGACTCAGTGGCTAATCAGATCGCAGCAGGAGAAGTCGTGCAACGCCCGGCTTCCGTCGTCAAAGAATTAATGGAAAATGCCATCGATGCAGGAGCCCGAAACATACAGGTGATTCTCAAAAATGTCGGGAAAGCCATCATTCAAGTCGTCGATGACGGGAAAGGGATGTCGCCAACAGATGCCCGAATGGCTTTTGAAAGGCACGCTACCTCTAAAATATCTTCCGCACAAGATCTTTTCAGTATCAACACACTGGGTTTTAGAGGCGAAGCTCTACCCTCCATTGCATCTGTCGCTGAAGTAGAATTGAAAACACGACGCGAAGAGGATGAACTTGGCACGTGTATCTTTATCGCCGCTTCGGAGTTTAAAAGTCAAGAAGCAATCAGTACCTCGAAAGGTAGCAATCTTTCAGTAAAGAATTTGTTTTACAATATTCCGGCACGCCGGAAGTTTCTAAAATCGGATACAACAGAGCTACGGAATATTACCACCGAATTTTTACGGGTAGCTCTTACCAATCCTGAGATTACATTTTCATTATCTAATAACGGTAACAATCTTTATCATCTGATCAATTCAGGATTACGCCAAAGGGTTGTCAATATTTTTGGAAAATCTATTAATACTAAATTGATTCCTGTTGATTGTGAAACAGGTCTTGTCAATATGAAAGGATTTGTTTGCAGCCCAGAACAAGCCCGTAAAACCTATGGAGAGCAATATTTCTTTGTCAATAATCGTTTTATGAAACATCCCTTTTTTCATAGAGCAGTTATGGAAGCTTATTCCGGACTTATCGGCCCGGATTGTATCCCATCATACTTTATTTATTTGACAGTAGATCCGTCATTCATTGATGTTAATATTCATCCCACAAAGACTGAAATAAAGTTTCAGAATGAAACAGATTTCTTTCAAATTCTGATGGCGGGAATAAAGGAAGTACTTGGCAAATTCAACATCACTCCACCTTTAGATTTTGATACAGAAGGAAATATTGATTATAAAGCTCCTGACGCAGAAAAAGATACATCCTATGTGCCACGTATTAATTACAATCCGGGATATAATCCTTTTAACTATCCTTCAACAAATATCAGTCCGGAAGATTCTGATTTTGAAAAAGCAACAACTTCTCCTTCTTTTCATCCAGAAAAAGTTCCGGCTAACTGGGATATTTTATTTGATGGACTGAAAGAAAAAGAAGAGTTTACACAGACTTCCATTCCAGAAATGTCGGAATCTACCCATCCGATGGCTCCATCGACAAACTGCTATTTTCAAATCAAGGGACGTTATATTGTCGCTCCAATACAAAGTGGATTAATGCTTATTGATCAAAAAAGAGCACACGAACGCATATTATTTGAGAAATACTCAGAAATCCTATCCTCTCATAAAATAGCCGGTCAAAAAAATCTTTTTCCGGAAATAATTGAACTCTCGGCAGCAGATTTTATTTTAATTGGGGATATACTCTCTGATTTGGAGTATCTGGGTTTTGAACTCAGCGTTTTTGGGAAAAACTGCTAC
The DNA here is from genome assembly GCA_036657595.1 of Odoribacter sp. Taxonomy (GTDB): domain Bacteria; phylum Bacteroidota; class Bacteroidia; order Bacteroidales; family Marinifilaceae; genus Odoribacter. The sequence continues at coordinate 29,058 of JAVXFZ010000006.1, forward strand.
GCTATTTATGCCACACCGCCAGATCTATCCTATTCTCAAGCAAAAGGAATTTTGATAGAATTGATTGAACATTATAAAAATACAGAAAGCAGCATCCGTGATAAAATGCAAGAACGGGTTATTCTTGCTTTAGCGAAAGCTGCTGCCATCGGATACAATACAGCTCTAAATTGTGAAGAAATGAGAGAAATGACAGATCATCTCTTTGCCTGTCAACATCACAACTTTACTGCCGATGGCAAAACAATCATTCATATTTTGAAATATGAAGATGTGAACGGTTGGTTTAAATGAAATAAATACATAAACAAAAAAAATCAATGTCTACCGACACATTGAACCATTAATATTATGTCCATTACACTTACAAATATAAGTAAATCATACGGCAAACAAAAAGCACTGAATAACATTGATTTCACATTACAGGAAGGTGAAATATGTGGTTTTTTAGGGCCTAATGGAGCAGGGAAATCCACTACGATGAAAATCATTAGCGGCTGTTTAACAGATTATCAGGGAGAAGTGAACATCTGTGGAATAAATCTTAGAAAGCAACCGTTAAAAGCAAAAGAATTAATTGGCTATTTACCGGAACACAATCCACTGTATCCGGATATGTATATTAAAGAATATCTCTTGTACGTTGCACGTTTGTATCACATCGACAAACCCGTGCAACGAGTAAACAACATTGTAGAACAAATCGGATTAATCCCTGAAATGACCAAAAGGATCGGTCAATTGTCAAAAGGTTACCGACAAAGAGTTGGTTTAGCGCAAGCTCTCGTACACGATCCGAAAGTATTGATTTTGGATGAGCCGATGAGCGGACTTGATCCAAATCAATTAGAAGAAATACGAAATCTGATTATTCAAACCGGAAAAAACAAAACGGTTTTATTATCAACTCACATTATGCAGGAAGTTGAGGCAATATGTGATCGAGTGATGATTATTCATCAAGGGAAAATAATTACAGATAAACCTATTCAAGAAATACGATCTCTCGCAGGCGATGAGACTGTTCTATTCATTCGCTTCGCTCCCTGGACAAATACAGAATGGCTGTCAACATCTACTGCATTCGGAAGAGTTATCCATTTAACAGCCGACACTTGGCAACTTTCATCCGCTGGCAGCGTGGAGCAACGTACCGCTTTGTTTAATCAGGCTTTCGAACATCACTGCCCAATTATTGAATTAAAGACAGAGGAACATCATTTGGAAGAAATATTCCGGCAACTCACAAACAGTTAGATATATAAAAATAGGAAAATGGAAACGTCTCCAAAGACGACAACCATTTTCCTATTAAAATCTTTTAAATTTGAAGATCTATTTAAATACCTTCCAAGGCATTCAATGTTTCTACAGTCTTCGATTCAGAAGGACGACTCATATCAGCAGATACAATCTTTCCTTCCCGATCCAACAAAATAAATCTAGGAATACCGGTAACCATATAAGCATCCATAAATTCGTTATTTCCACCATTGTGTAACTGAATTCCTTCCAGCTTATCGTCTTTTACTTTCTTCTCCCAAGCAGCTTTGTCCTGATCACAAGAAATACTAACAAAGTTGATATTTTTAGCCTTGAACTTATGTTCCAATTCTTTCAAATGAGGCAATTCTCCACAGCAAGGTCCACACCACGTTGCCCACATATCAATATAAACATATTTACCAGCTAAATCAGCTAAACTTACTTCTTTACCATTAATATCTAAATATTTAAAATCAGCTGACGGTTGTCCTTTAGCGATTTTTGCCCATTTAGCACACAATTCATCGAATTTTGTTTTCATATCAACATTCGTCACCTTAGCATTAAAGATTGGAGCAATTTCATCCAAATGATCCACTCCTGAGCGTCCGATATAGGCAGTTGCTGTTTTATTTATCAAAAATTCAATAATGACAGGATTTGTGAAATTACTCTGCACAAAATCTAATTGTTTTTTTGCAAACAGAAGAGCATCGTATTCTTCCATATCTTTGTAACTATATGATTCAACAAGACCGACAAGAGCGGCTTGATATATTTCCATATCAATTAATGTTTCATCTTCCTGAACAGCCGCTTTTATTTCTTCATATAAGCGATCAGAAGGCTTATAGCTTGTATCCTGTGTATAGTAAGGATGATAAGAAGGATAATTAGGCAAAAGATTATAAGCAACATAATGCAATCTTTTTTTCTCTAATTGATTAAATGAAGCATCAAATCCAAGACTATCTAAATTTGTGTAATATTTATTTTGTAATTCTGCCAATGATGCAATGAACGCATCTTCATCAGCTTTAAAGTCCGGAGAGAAACTCTTAAAAATGTCACTGTTCAGATATTCATTTTTCTTAGCTCCTTCGCCTGTAAAGGTAGGAATAACGCGACGTCCTTCAAATTTCATAGAAACTTCAAAACTTTTTCCCGGCTCAATATATACAGGAATTTTAAGCCGTCCATAATTGATTGTTGCATAATTTGCTTTCAGATTGTCACCCAATACAATCACAGCCGAACCCGTTGAATCAAGCGCAACTTCATAAGTAGAATCTTTTGTTACGATACGCGATTTCGCATCCGAATTAGCCCCCTCAATATGGATGCCAACTGTTGTTTTAGAAGCTGTATTACACGATATTATCGTCATAATAAAAGCAGCAATAAACCATAATTTTATCATACTGTTTAATTTTTAATAGATTAACTGAGCGAATTTAGTGCACAACTATTTCCGTTATATCAAAATAACAAGCTTTAACGTTTATTTAACGATAAGCACGTTTATAATTAGCAGTTTTAGACTAATTTCGTTAAAATTTTAATTTGAAAGGCAAGTACAGAGAAAAATAATATCACCGCCTTAATAGTCAAAACTATTTAATCTTAAATACAATGAACGAAATAGAAGCATTAAAATATCACGAATGTGGTCGACCTGGTAAAATTGAAGTAATCCCAAGTAAACCCCACAGCACACAACACGATTTAGCATTAGCATACTCACCCGGTGTTGCATTTCCTTGTTTAGCCATACAGGAAAATCCGGCAAATGCTTATCGCTACACAGCCAAAGGTAATTTGGTTGCTGTCATATCAAATGGAACAGCAGTTTTAGGTCTTGGAGATATTGGCGCATTAGCAGGTAAACCGGTAATGGAAGGAAAGGGATTGTTATTTAAGATATTTGCTGATATTGATGTATTTGATATCGAGGTAAACACAAAAGATGTCAATAAATTTATTGAAACCGTCAAACTCATAGCACCAACCTTCGGAGGAATCAATTTAGAAGATATTAAAGCACCTGAATGTTTTGAAATAGAACGCCGATTAAAAGAAGAATTGGATATTCCGGTTATGCACGATGACCAACACGGCACGGCGATCATCTCAGGTGCCGGCTTACTCAATGCTCTTGCATTAAATGGGAAAAATATTAGCGATATCCGAGTTATTGTCAATGGTGCCGGTGCTGCCGCTATTTCCTGCGCCCGATTTTATTGTAGTCTGGGGGTAAAGAAAGAGCATATTCTGATGTGTGACAGTAAAGGTGTCATACGTACGAGCCGTACAGACTTAAATAAAGAAAAACAGGAATTTGCAATTGATACTCCTATACAAACACTTACAGAAGCCCTGAAAGGTGCAGATGTATTCTTAGGCTTATCGGTAGCCGACTCATTGAGTGAAGAGATGATACAAACGATGGGGAAAGATCCGGTTGTATTTGCTTTAGCGAATCCAAACCCGGAAATATCCTATGAAAAGGCTATGCATTCACGACCGGATATCATTTTTGCTACCGGACGTTCTGATTATCCCAATCAAATTAATAATGTACTCGGATTCCCCTATATTTTCAGAGGTGCTCTTGACGTAGAGGCTTTCTGCATCAATGAAGAGATGAAATTAGCCGCAGCTCACGCTATTGCCAAATTAACCAAAGAGTCTGTACCGGAAACCGTCAAGATCGCCTACAACGATCCTTCTATTTCATTTGATCGGAATTACATTATCCCCAAAGCCTTAGACAATCGGCTGATTAAATGTGTAGCACCGGCTGTTGCAAAAGCAGCGATGGAATCAGGAGTCGCGCGTAAGCATATTGAAGATTGGGATGCCTATATAGAAACTCTGGAAAAACGAATCGGACAAGATAACCGACTGATGCGAATTATGACCAATAAAGCAAAATCCAATCCGAAACGGATTGTATTTCCGGAAGGTAGTAATCTTAAAACCTTACAAGCAATAGAAGAGCTTGGAATGGAAAAAATTATTTATCCGATACTTATTGGTAATACAGCTATAATCAAAGAGAAAATTGCTAAGAATAAATTAAACATTTCAAATCTTACCATTTTTGATCCTCAGATAGAACAAGAAAAAATCAATATATATACGGAGCTGTATTATCAAAAAGTACAACGTAACGGCATACTACGCAATCAGGCAGAACAGAGGATGAAAGAAGCAAACCATATCGGATTAATGATGCTGGAACAAGGAGATGCAGACGGGTTTGTTTCCGGACTTAACTCTCCTTATAAAGAAATTCTTAGTCTTGCCAAGCAAATTGTAGGTCTTCGTCCTTGTTGCGAATATGCTGCCGGTATGCACATTGCCACAACCAATAAAGGTACTTACTTTTTGGCTGACACAACAGTCAATAGTCATCCGACAACAAAGACACTGGAATGTGTAACTCTTTTGACCTACGAAGCTGTCAAACAATTCGATATAGAACCGGTAATAGCTTTAACCTCTTACTCTAATTTTGGAGAATACCAATTAGGCAATCCAGCTCAGGTGCAGGAAGTTGTGACCGAACTCCATCAAAAATATCCAGAAATCATTGTTGATGGAGAGATGCACGCCTCACTCGCTTTTAACAAGGAATTACGACAGAATGAATTTCCATTCTCCGCACTCGGAAATCGCGATGTAAATACAATTATATTTCCAAACTTAAGCTCAGGAAGCGTTGGTCTCGGTATGCTACAAGAGCTTAGTAATCACGAAATCGTAGGTCCTATTCTACTTGGTATGAACAAGCCCGTACATATTCTCCAAATGGGTTCTACTGTCCGTGATATTGTTCACATTGCGACCCTTGCCGCTTATGATGCACAAAAAGAAAAGAAAATAGATATGTGCAGAATATAAAACAAACTAAATATAGATAGCTATAAAAAACTCAAAAGTCTGCGTTTCATTTAATCATTTAGATCCTTAAACGATTAGATAAAACGCAGATTTTTATATAGGAAACTTAAATATCCCATTAAGCGATCATTCAACTTATCTTTAAAGGAATCTTATCAATCCTTCTTTGGTGTCTACCACCTTCAAATTCAGTATTCAGAAAACGTTCTACAACCTCCTGAGCATCTTCATAAGAAATAAAACGAGCCGGAATACAGCAAACATTAGCATTATTATGAAGACGGGCAAGCCAAGCAATTTCTACCGTCCAGCATAAAGCTCCACGTACCCCCTGGTGTTTATTGACCGTCATACAAATTCCATTTCCACTCCCACACAATGCAATACCTCTTTCGAATTCACCGGATTCAACAGCAAAAGCCATCGGATGAGCCGTATCCGGATAATCCATACTCTCTGCGGAATGTGTCCCAAAATCCTTTACTTCATATCCTTTTTTACGAAGATACTCAACGAGCTTTTCTTTGTGTTCATAACCGGCATGGTCACAGGCAACAGCTATTTTCATTTCTATTAAATTGTTACAACAGCTACAATTATTGCAACTGTTTGGGTTATACTTTTATTTTGCAAAGGTAAAGTTTTATCTGTTAGGATGGCAAATAAAAAACGGGTATTCTAAGAATACCCGTTTTTGGAATCATTTTCCCTACTCAAAGGATCAATTTATAACCTTTTCCGTGTACATTAATAATTTCTACAGAAGGATCTTTTTTCAAATGCTTCCGCAATTTTGTAATATACACATCCATACTTCTGGCATTAAAATAATTGTCATCAGCCCAAATATTTTTCAAAGCATAGTTTCTCTCTAATACTTTATTAACATTTAAACATAACAGCTTCAACAATTCAGACTCTTTAGTCGTTAATTTCTGCTCATCTTCACCATCCAGTAAAGTTTGCTTTTTAGAATTAAAAGTCAACTTGCCGATTTTAAAGATTTCTTGTTCATCTTCCGGTCTCAAACCAGTTGAACGTCGCAAGACCGCTTCAATTCTAAGCAATAATTCTTCCATACTGAAAGGTTTGCTCATATAATCGTCCGCACCCAATTTGAATCCTTCAAGCACATCTTCCTTCATATTTTTTGCTGTCAAAAAAATGATTGGAATTTCACTATTGATCTGTCGTACCTCTTTTGCTAATGTAAAACCGTCTTTCTTCGGCATCATCACATCAAAAATACATATATCAAAAGGCTGATTAAGGAATGCCTCATAAGCCACTTCCCCATCTTCGCACAAAATGGTATCAAATCCTTTAGCTCTCAGATATTCTTTCAAGAGCATACCCAGATTAGTATCATCTTCTGCTAACAAAATTTTTATTTTCTCTTCCATAACTATTTAGTTTTAAATAAATTCTCTGAAAAATATACGATTTTAGAAAAATAAAGTTCTCTTTACTTTTTGTTTTTTCTCTGTCAAAGGCAATATGATGTCAAAACGACTCCCTTTTCCCTCAGCACTTTCCACTTCGATATGCCCCCCGTGAGCATCTACAATTGTTTTTACATAGGAAAGTCCCAATCCAAATCCTTTCACATCGTGTAAATTACCCGTCGACACTCTGTAAAATCTTTCAAAGATTAATTTCTGTTCTTTTGTAGCAATTCCTATGCCATTATCTATCACACTGATAATTATTTCTTGTCCTTTATTTCGGGTATAAACGCTAATCTCCGGAACTTTGACACAATACTTTATGGCATTATCCAACAAATTAGAGATCACATTGGTGATATGTACTTCGTCAGCATACACCTCATCCCGATCCGCTTCCAAATAACAATACAAGATTCCTTTTTTATCCTCTACCCGAAGATTAAATTTCGTTACTAAATTCTCAACAATTTCATTTAAATTAATATTCTTCAACTTCAATTTCATTCGTGTCTCTGTAAACAAAGCGGTTTGAAGCACTTTTTCTACCTGAAAAGTAAGCCGTTTACTTTCATCCCCTATGATTCCGGCGATATGGTCAATTGTAGTAGGAGAATTATTCACCGCCCCATCTTTCAACATTTGTGCTGCCAACGAGATAGTCGAAATCGGAGTTTTAAACTCGTGTGTCATATTATTGATAAAATCATTTTTAATGACCGATAATTTTTTTTGCTTAATGATAACTGCTATACAAAAAACAAAACATAGGACTAACAGAAGTGTTATAATCAAACTGGGCAATAAAAGAAATATAGACGAAACAATATCGTGCGATTGATCCGGGAAAATCAAGAAAAGACTACCCATACTCTGAGGTTGCCCAAAAAATATTTTCCGATTATAAATATAATCAGAATGTTTATTAAAGAAATTCTGAGACATTGATACAAACTGATCTTTTTCTTTGATGGCAAACTCAAAAGCTTCATCCACACCATTATTGTGAAGCCGTTCACTAATAATAGTCTTCAGATCTATTCCCTGGATACATTCTTCCATTGATTTCTGAGGTCCCTTTACTATCAGATCATATTCTTTTCCTAAACTATTTTTAATTTCCTGCCGTGATTTCTGAATAGAATTCAACAAGCCCCGATTACCTTTCTGACTAAACAACTCCCCAACACTCTCTACATCCATATCATACTCCATCGGGCACAATGTATAATTAATGACAATATTCATATCATTTTTTATCGGCATTCCCGATTTTATATCTATGCCAAGCGGTATCTCGTGCACCACTCCATTTCCATCCCAACGATGAGCTTTTGTTATGGGTTTTTCTTTCTCCACTTGCTGTTTATCCTGCTCTTCCAAATAATCAATCACCTGGTCAATAGACTTATTCACCACATAATCGAACTGCGTCTTTTTCAACTTAAAAGCCGTTCGAAAATATCTTGCCTGTGTGAAGATTAACCCCAACAAAGACAGACTTAAAACTATACCCAGTATTATAATCTGCTTCTTTCTCATACCCACAAATTTAACATTTCAATTTTAACACTTCGCATACTTAACACACTTTAACCTACCACCTTACTTCGTAACAGTTCGCTAAAGATGTCTATTCTTTATTTTTAAGCGTTTCACTAAAGCAATCGCTTATTTAGCTATTTTTTCAGCATCATTTATATATGAAATAAACGTTAAAAAAATCTCATTCCGCCTATAAATTTCTTCTCGCAGACACTCCCAAATATCAAAAAAACTCCATACAAATTCCAATAATCGCCTAAAATAAGCTTGACTGCCACGCTTCCGGTTCACGCATCTCTTTCCCAAGATGCTGATAGGCCAATTCTGTCACTTCCCGTCCACGCGGCGTGCGTTTGATAAATCCTTCTTTAATTAAAAAAGGTTCATACACTTCCTCCAAAGTGCCCGCATCTTCACCGACAGCCGTCGCGATAGTAGTCAATCCGACAGGACCTCCTTTAAATTTTTCAATAATAGTCAATAATATCTTATTATCCATCTGATCCAAACCATACTGATCAATATTCAAGGCTTCAAGAGCATAACAAGTGATTTCTTGATCAATATTTCCATTCCCTTTCACCATAGCAAAATCACGAACACGCCGCAACAAAGCATTGGCTATACGGGGAGTTCCTCGGCTACGGGCTGCAATCTCTCCTGCCGCCTGACTGGTAATCCCGATATTCAAGATAGAAGCAGAACGATGAATAATACCCGACAAAACATCAATGTCATAATATTCTAAATGACAATTAATACCAAAACGGGCACGTAAAGGAGCTGTCAATAAACCGCTCCGAGTCGTAGCTCCAATCAAAGTAAACGGATTGATCTGAATTTGTACAGAGCGAGCAGCAGGTCCCTTATCAATCATAATATCAATTCGGTAATCCTCCATCGCTGAATAAAGATATTCTTCCACCACCGGACTCAGTCGATGGATCTCATCAATAAAAAGCACATCATTTTCCTCCAAATTAGTCAGCAATCCTGCCAAATCTCCCGGCTTATCCAAAACCGGACCGGAAGTAATCTTAATGCCTACTCCCAATTCATTGGCAATGATGGTAGACAATGTTGTTTTCCCCAATCCAGGAGGTCCGTGTAAAATCACGTGATCCAACGATTCACCTCTCATTTTTGCCGCACGGACAAATATCTCCAGATTATCAATGATCTTTTGTTGTCCCTGAAAATCTTTAAAATTCAACGGTCGCAATGCCCGTTCAAATTCTTGATCGGATTCTTTTAAAGAATTTTCTCTGATATCAAATTCGCCCATATACTCTAAATAAACACAAATATTCAACGGCAAATGCCTAATTTATCTTCCTCTTGAATGTCAAGCGGTCACAAAATAAAAAGTAAGTCAACAGACAAAAATAGTTGCCCAAAAGTAGAAAAACAAAACATCAACTCAAAGAGTTAAAATCGAAAGGTATAAATTTAATGGACTTACGGTCATCCGTCAATGAACTTCATTCCTGCCCAAAAATTTCACAATATCATCTTCAATTTTCTGAATTGGAAGATAAGCCCCAAAATTCATATTTTGGCGCAACTGCTCATCCAAACTATTCCGACCTCGATACAACTCCCGAATCATTTCGTTGGTCACCGTTTTATTCCTTTTTTCCGCCCTCAACATCGCTTTACAGACTTCTTTGCAAACGAAAGTGATGATATCATATAGATTATGTCCCCGAATAAAAAAATAAACCGTATCAGGCGAAAGCCCCAACTCCTCATATTTTCTCCGGACACATTCTAAATCAGCTTTTGGATACTTTCTACCAAAATAAGACACTCGACGCTCCACCCGCATACGCAATTCATCCAAAGCACGAGCGGCATTATCAACAGCCACAGGATAAATTTTAGAAGTTGCTAAAGAAATATAATTATTAAAATCATTTTTACTAAAAATCAGAGGATCCGCATTCTGAAAATAAAGATGCCAAATAAAAAGATCATAAAGAATATGGGAAAAATCCGTCAAAAATTTTCTAAAATCAAACGTACAACGTCCCAAATGTGTCACTCGACAACAAACATCCTCCAAACCATCCGCATAACAATGGTGATTCTCAAAAGAATACGTATAAGTCTGAAAAACAAAATGCTCCACATCAATCTTCTTTTCCCTTAAAAGATAACGGTAGTCACTATCTATACAAATAAAAAAACTGGGATTGAGATAACTGAAATATTTCATACATTGGGTGACGCCACTCGTCTCGTGTCCATATTCATTTCTCGATCCGGCAATAAAATGAAACTGATCGTGAGGGCGAAAATGTTCAAATATACGACTCCAAAACACAACATCGTCCTTATTTTCCACGTGTACAGCCGCCCGACAGCGGAACATCTTTGCATCCATAGCAAATCGTTTCGCCGCATTGGCAAAATGCATTTCTTTCGTCCTATTCTCTTCGCGCACACCAAACATAGGCAACGTCAAATAATTATCGCAATATTTTAAAGCTTACTACACCTTATTTCAAAAACTGACATAAACGCCATCAATCAAAGGACTTCACTTTTCGCTTCCAACCGACTATTTTTAATCAGATCTTCCACAAACACCAACTTATCTCCCCAACCATCTCCAAACAAACTGGGTGAATGTGTCGAAGTGATGATCTGGCAATTCGGATTCAAGCGACGTATCTCCTCAAACAAACGATATTGCCATTCGATATGCAAAGAAATCTCCGGTTCATCCATCAACAAAATATAAGGCTGTTCTTCCATCAAAAAAACGCGCAAAAGGATCAATAACAATTGCTTCTCTCCGGAAGAAAGCTTATACAAAGGGATCACCTCTCCATTATCAATAAAAATCAAATGATTGGTATGCGGATCTATCTCGATCGTTTTTTCTGTTTTAGCAAACAAACGATCCACCGTTTCAAAAAAAGTACGAATACGCTCATTGATTTTCGTTGCCTGTCCGGGAAAATTCGTCGCTTTCAAACGATAATCCGAAAATGACGAACTTTCTCCACCAATATCATACACAATCGTATGCAAATCGTTATACAACTGGCTAAATTCCCTTCCTGCTTTCGGACGATCTCGAAATGGAACATCAAACGTACTGATCTTTTGATACTTCACCTGTGTCAAAAGTGCCTTTAATTCTGCTGCAGTCGTTTGTTTCCGATAAGCGATGACATTATCATCAATCGCAATATCCACCTCCACCCCGTACATTTTCAACCGCTTTATATCAGCAGTCAAAATAGAATCCATGATATTAAACAAAGTAGTTTTACCACTTCCATTAATACCAATTAAAATATTCACATCCGGATTCAGGTCCTTCCATAAGAAATTGTACTTATTCCACAAATTCCGAATTTCTATACGATGTACTGTATTTGCCATAATCAAAAAGTTAGAATTCAAAAACAGCATTTAGAAATCATCCGCAAATGCTTACCGCATTTTTTAAATACCTCTCAACAAAGATAAGAAAGTAAAGACAAAAATCCCAATTCAATTCATACTATTTCTTTTCCTCCAATGCTCTCACCGGTAACAAAACCCGATGGACCTGTTCTGTTTCACTATTTTGATCCACCGTAAAATGAAGTTGTTTGCGACAATCTCCGGAAGAAACACTCCAAAGAGCTTGATAACTACCCGACTCCACTGCCCAACAATGAGCCTGTTCATCAAATGAAGCCAATTCAAACGTCGGTATCAAGAAAGAAACCGTTTCACTCTCACCGGGCTCTAATAAACGCGTCTTTGCAAAAGCTTTCAATTCCTTACAAGGCTTAACCATCGTCTTCGCCGGAGCCGCAAGATACAACTGAACCACCTCTTTCCCCGCACATTTCCCTGTATTGATAATCTGACACGACATCTCATAACCATCCGCCGTCTTCTTCACAACCGGATCTTTATAGTCAAATTTAGTATAAGACAGTCCATACCCAAAAGGATAAGAAACGTTCACCTTGAATTTATCAAAATAACGGTAACCGACAAAAATACCTTCTTCATAAAGCGTATAATCAATATTCCGGCGATCCGCACCTTTCGGACCGGTATAAAATTCCCTATAAATATCGACAGCCTCCTGTCCGGCAATCACCGGAAAATTATGTGAAGAAGCCGCATCTTCATAATGTAATGGGAAGGTCATCGGCAACCTGCCCGACGGATTCTCCTGTCCGGATAAAAGATCCGCCACAGAATGCCCACCTTCTTGTCCCGCCTGCCACGCTAATAAAATAGCATCCGCCTTCTCCTTCCACGAGGCGGTTTCTATCACCCCACCAACATTCATAATCACCACCACTCGTTTCCCTGCTTTCCGAAAAATCCGTGACACCTTTTCCAACATTTCCTGCTCATCGGAACAAAGATTAAAATCGTCCACCACTTTCCGATCCGTATATTCTCCCGCATTACGTCCCAACGTGACAATCGCTATATCAGAGACTTCCGCTTTCCGACGGATCAACTCATCCGTCAATTTCCATTCGGCAATACGGGGAGGAGTGATATGATTATACTTCTTCTTATCTATTTTATCTTGCTCCGCTTTTATATAAGCCTCATACTGTTTTTTCAATTCAGCGTCCAAGCGATACCCGGCTCCAGTCAAGCCTTCTTCCAATGAAATCGTATAAGCCTCCTCCACATCGCCACTTCCCGTACCTCCGGCACTAAAACGATACGAAGTATTTCCAAACACAGCGATATGACGGACACCCGCAGCCAATGGCAATGTCCCTTTTTCATTTCTCAACAACACCATACCCTCAACAGCAGCCTCCCGAGTGATCGTAGCGTGCTTCTTTAAATCCGGAGCATCCGAATAATGATAATTCTTAAAACGAGGAGTTTTCAAAATCAACTCCAATACCCTTTTCACATTCCGATCCACCTCTTCCATCGACAGCCTACCGGATTTCAACGCCTCCCTGATCGTATCTTGTTGCCTCACTTTTCCCGGCATCAACAAATCATTTCCGGCATACACCTGTGCTGCGGCATTCCGTCCGCCAAACCAATCCGTCACCACCATCCCCTGATACCCCCATTCATCCCGGAGGATCGTCGTCAACAAATCTTTACTTTCAGAAGTATACACCCCATTGATTTTATTATACGACGACATCACCGTCCAAGGCTGAGCCTCCTTGATCACCCTCTCAAAACCTTTCAAATAAATCTCCCGCAACGCACGGGGAGAAATCACAGCATCATTGGCAATTCGATTTGTCTCTTGATTATTCACAGCAAAATGCTTCACAGAGGTACCCACCCCATTCCGCTGCACCCCTTTCACCATCGCCGTAGCAATCTTTCCCGTCAGAAAAGGATCTTCAGAATAATACTCAAAATTACGTCCACAAATGGGATTTCTCTGTATATTCAAGGCAGGAGCTAAAAGCACATCACACCCGTATTCAAGTACCTCATTCCCCATCGCATCACCAACAAATTCCACTAATTCAGTATTCCAAGTAGCAGCCAGCAACGTAGCCACCGGAAATGCCGTACAATAATAAGATTGCTCACTGCTATCCCGATAAGGACTAATCCGCAAGCCCGCCGGTCCGTCAGCCATTACAATAGCCGGTATCCCTAAACGAGGAATAGGGAAAGTCGTCCCGGCAGCTCCCGGCACAATCTTATCTGTTTCGCCCACTGCCACCCATATATCCTCTGTCACCTCTCCCGTACCCGTTAATAGACAAATCTTTTCATCCGTAGTCATTGCTCTCACCACCTCTTCCAATGACGATTGCCCCAAACGGGGTAAAGTATCCGCCCACATCATAGCGGGGCACATAAAAAACAAGCAAAAAAAGAATAATTTCATAGTGCTGTAAATAATTAGTAAAACAAAACAACCATCGACCTATTTCAGAAGCGAAAATCAAATCACAACCTAAAATCGAATCAGTCCACAGACTTAATTTTAAGTAAAAGTCTATATTTTATTACAATTTACAACCTATTCAGAAAAGAAATAACAGACAGACAGGCATTTATTGATATAGATCAAGATCATTTCATCCGACCTGCCCGAATGCGACTCAACGTTTCAGGAGTCATCCCCAATAAAGAAGCGATATAAATCTGCGGAACCCGCTTGATGATCTCCGGATGCTCCCGTTCCAATTTCCGATAACGCTCCACCACCGTCTGTCGGCAACGGGCGTCCGCCTTATGTTGTGAAATCAACAACGAACTTTCCAATATCTTACAATAAAGCCGGAGAATGTCAGCATCCACCTCCATCAACTGATGCAAGCCGTCGTGAGGAATCTCATAAACGACCGTCGGTTCCAAGGCTTCTACACAAATAGAACTCGGCATTTGTCGGATAAAACTCTCCAAACAAACGAACAAATGATCTTCATAAGTAATATGTTCTGTCACTTCATAATTCCTCTTCCGATAGAATTGACGCACGATTCCCTCTTCCACCATCCCCATTGATCGGGCAATTTCCCCCTCCGCCACAAACAATTCATTCTTCATCAACTCGCGCCGGACAAGGATCTCCGACAGACGACACAGACTCTCCTCACACAACGGAAAAGTCCGCTGCGAAATTTTTACTGCCACCGCCAAACGTACATCCATTTCCCATTTAAATATGTTGAGCCATCTTCCCGTCTCCCATCTGATAAGTCTTCATCAAATCAGCCGTCATACAAGAATGCACCGGCAATACGGTAACAATATCTCCCACGTGAAGTCCGTCCAAAAATTCATTTGTACACTGCAACACGCCGTGCTCCTGCGATAAAGCAGCTAATTCCACGCCGGGCACAATCTTTCCCCAGAAATCACTCCGATTCTCTGCCACCAGCCCATACAAAGGTTCACCTTTCGCGTTACTGATATACTCTTTAGAAAAATGTACTCCTCCCCCATAGACCACCGCCTGATTCCGATCCCGATTTATATCCACCACCGGACATTTCACAGCAAGTGCTATATTTCCCCACTGACACGCCCCGATCTGCAACTGAGTGACATCATAAAAGACAAAATTACCGGGACGAATCTCATCCGCCACCCCAAATTGATCCGCCAAAGAACAAGAAGGAGTATCCCCCATCGAAATCTTTAACTGCGGATAGCGACCGATATACCTTTCTTTGATATTCCTCAACAACCGCAAACTCTCCTTATGAATCTGTAACACCTCCTCTTTAGAATGTGCCCCATAAGTATGCCCCGCGTGTGTCAAAAATCCTTGAAACTTAATATTCACATCCGGAGCCACACTATTAATAATCCGGTCGATCGTGTCATAATTATTGGCATCCACGCCTGCCCGGTGATAACCGGTATCTATTTTCAAATACACCCCCACCGGATATTTCAAACAAGCCGACAACTGCCGGGCTCCTTCCGAATGAGCCAACAACAAATTCAAATGAATCTTCGAGGCCAAAGCATTTATTTTTTCCTGTTCCAGACAATTCACCGGAAAAGCAACGGTAATATCATTCCATCCCCATTCCGCAAATTTCATCGCCATATTCAAAGAAGAAACGGTGATTTTATCTACACCACACGCCCGGAACCATTCCCCTATCTCCCGAGATTGATGAGTTTTAAAATGCGGACGAAAAACAACTTTTGCCGTCTTTGCCTTTGCCGCCATACGCGCAATATTATTCTTACAAATTTCTTCGTTCAAAACCATAGTTGGCTCGATGACCTGGATGACACTCATTGGATTTTTTATTTAAATAAGGTTAAATAATAAAGTCTATTGACCCATCGCCAAAATTAAACAATAAATCCCGAAATAAAAAAAGCTTTGTTTAATCATTTAAACGATTAAACAAAGCTTAAGCCTCACACCTTAGTCTTCAATAGGAAGCGCTAAATATCCCCCATCATTTTCTCAAGCAAAGGGAGAATATCCTTTTGTCTAAAATCCTTCGCTAAGATTTTCCCCTGCGGATCCACCAACACAAGATGAGGAATACCCTTGATACAATAACGATCCATCACCTGATCTTCCCTTTGTAACATCAAATGATACCAAGCACTCTTATCCTCGTGAATGGCATTGATCCAAAGCTTTTTCATCCGATCGGATGAAACACCCAATACAGCCAAATTCCCATTTTTAAAATGCGTCAAAGCCTCCAACAGCCAAGGTGTTTCTTCCCGACACCAATGACAATAAGAATTCCAGAAATCCACAATAACATACTTCCCACGCAGATCGCTCAATTTCAACATCTGTCCCGCCGTATCAAGTCCCACAATCTCAGGAGCCTCTGACCCGATAGCACAACCGGCATACAAAGCCAACTGCTCTTCCATCCGGGTAAAATAATTTGTCTTCTTTGCCTGATCGCCAAATCCGGATAAATAAGCCTGTTCCTCCTTCACTTTTTCCAATGTCGGGAAATTTTTATGACGGAACATCTTAGAATAGTACAAATAAATACCAAATTCATTGGCTTTATTGGCTTTCATCCATTTTTCAGTCAATACATATTCCTCCCTATCTGCTTTTTCATAATAAGGTACCGACTCTTCTTTGATCCGTGCCATCTCCTGCTCATCCTTCTTCTCCCGGGCTTTGAAAAAAAGATCAGTCAACGAATCCGTCTGACGACGAGCAACTATCTTGTTTTTTTCCAATAAATAATCACGGTATTTTTGATCAAGCGAGGATCCAACAACCACCCAATTGATCATATCCTCTGCCATTCTCCCCGGTTTCACCTCCATCGTCACCGATTCCAAAAAAAGATATCCCCCCACACCGGCATTCGTTTCCAGAAAATAAAGTTCCGGCTTGATATTCTCTTTCTGAAAGACAAACTTACCCTCTTTCACAACAGCCGAATCAATTATCCGGTGACGGCTGTAATATTCATCCACAACCTCACACAGATACACTTTATCTCCCTTCAGATTTCCCATTTCTCCTCGGAGTACTAAGTTATTGCCACGACCTATCCCGATCGTGCAGCATAATAAAATTGTTAAGTAAAAATTTTGCATCTTTTTGTATATTCATTAAAAGGATATCAAAAACCAAAGGATTGGTTTTTGATATCCTCATTTTCTCTAAATAAATGCGATATCTGTGATTTTTCCAAAACCTGAATGCTGTTGTACTGCCGGATATTTACCGTCTGCATCCAATTTTCCCGCATTGTTCAAATTCAAAATCACGACTTCACTTGTACCATCCGACAATTCAAAAGCAATTCCCAAACTTCTATTCGGATTAAATCCGTACTCTACAAATTTTTCATCACGCGAAGGGATATCTTCCCACGCCATTCGCATAACTTTTGCCTTTGCTCCTTCATTAGGATGCTGCCAGATTAATTGTGTCTTTCCTCCCAATTGCCCAAAATCCAACCGATATACCCGATTATCCACCGCATAAAACATAATCCGGTTATAATCAGAACTACTTGCACAAGGAGTTTCTGCCGTCATCCCAACGGGGGTATTAATAGGAAAGACACCGGTAACAGGGGCTATATCGTCCTCTTCACCACCTGAATAAAGAGGATAAGTATGAAATTCATACACCCAAGATTTATTCGTCTCCTTACTTTTCACCAACGCATACATACAAGTCCGTGCCCATCCGGCCATCATTGTTTGTCCGTACCAAAATCCTGTACCGATAAAGACCATCTCTTTATCACTACCGATATCATCCAAATTTATACCGGGCGCATTGGCGGGATTCTTAGCTATCAATTCCATTTGTCCTTTTGCTTCCGAATCAACATACTCCCATCCCCATATAGACTTAGTCCACCAATTAGATCCCGTGTAGCAATTAAAAAAACGACGCCCAATCTCATCATACACTAAAAAGGTCGGTCCGGCACACGTACCGTGAGTAATAAAATACTCTCCCTGAGCCGTACTTTCCGGTTTCATCGCATACATACGCGGTCCGTAAGTTGTTCCTTGAAACACCCTCCCCTTACTAACCGCTAAACCGCCATTCCCATTTCCCGCCATCATCGTCACTTTTGCCGGATCGTAATCAGCTTGATAATCGGCAGGATAAATACAACGTTCCATCGTAGCATAAAGTTTAAATCCATCCCCCTGACGCAACACTCCTGACTCTTCAGGACGATCGGTAAAACAATAAAATATAGTAGCTGCTTCAAATTCTTTCCAACCTCCCATATCAGTTATTTTCCCTAATTTCACCGGCATCCCTTGTAAATGTTCTCCCCTTTCTTTAAAATAAGCATCAGGAGTGACCATCATTTGATCTCCGACATACTCAATAGCTCCCAATTGGGTAATCCCTTCATTCCGATGAAGCACCATCCAAGTGCCTTCATAAGGCTTTACGATTGAAACGACAATCGGGAACATCGTACGTACTTTGGTGATTGTATCCTCTACATAAAAACGCAACCAATACGTATATTTAAAATCTTCCACCTTCGTATCAATATGAATGACTGCCGTATCAGAAAAACACAAAGTATCCCCTTTCCGAGCTGTACTAAGTGCCTGATCTCCTTTCGTACTGATTCTCCACATATAACGCAAATTCGCTTTCCCGTTCACCGAAGACTGATGAATCGTCGGACGAATAACAAAATTCGTATCCATTTTTCTAATCCCATAGACCTTATTTAGCTCTACGTCTACGACGTTTACATTTTCGTCGTAATCATAATTTCCCAAATCATCGTAACAAGCCGAAATCAGAAAGGAAAATAATACAAAATATATTACATATAAATTTTTCATACGATTTCATTTTTATCATTAAGGTTCTAAAACAAGAGGTTGCCCATCATCGTCCAATACCGGTTTTCCCGGATGTGCCGCGTTGTATTCCACCAATTTAGCACGTATTGTACTGGCTTGCGCTTTACTAAGACCATACCAAGCAATGGAGTTAAAATTAGTTTTCTGAAGAGCATACGCCATAAAACGCAATTTTGTATTGCTATATTCCCCCAATTTAGGTGCCACCGCATCACCCCAACTTTCCTCATCAAGCTTGGTCATTTGAAGAGTCAACTGATCACTAATTTCCAATACAAATGCCTGACGTTCTTTCGTACCGGCGATCACATCCGAATTTTCATAATCAACCGTTA
>JAVXFZ010000006.1:48436-72684 GCA_036657595.1 Odoribacter sp.
GCCTGACGTTCTTTCGTACCGGCGATCACATCCGAATTTTCATAATCAACCGTTACCTTGACTTTAAAAACAGAATCCCGTTCCGTCGGTCGTTTGATAATCAAAGGCACCAAAACCGTATATTGACCGGTCTCAATCGTGTAATCATCGGCAAAAACGATTTCACTTTGTGCAAATTCTGCTTCTTTTTCCGCTTTCAATTTAATATGTAGGGGCTGATTAGTTAAATTCCCCTCCAATTTCATCTTTAAAAAGATTGTATCCTGCGGTATATTCCATTCTGCATATTGCAGACCAAAATTATAGGCAAGGAAAAGTCCTTCTGCATCATCCCCTCCCTCTCCATTTTCGCCCGCCATAAAATTAATCGCCGGTTCTCCGGTATACTTGACCATCTCGTATTCGGAGCATCCTGTCAGATAACATAGTGTTACCAGAAAAGACATCATATATAATATACTCTTTTGCATAAGTAAATATTTAATTGATTGTACCTAAAATTACTTCATCATCGGGAGTTGAAAAACGATAATTAGCATCTGTCATATCGTGATCCAAGGGACAATCCAGAAAAGTTTTCCGGAAATTACGTTTCAGGAAATACCATAACTGTCCTTCTCCATAAAATTCTTTCCGATATTCAATCTCCAATTTATTCATTTTTTCTTCTTCATCTTTGAACACATTCAATTCGTCCGCTCCCCGGGCAGCACGCACCTGCGACAGCCAAGCTGCCGATTTTCCCAAATCGCCTTCACATTCACTCTGGATGTAATACATCTCCGAAAGTCGGATCAATGGCATCGTATTTTCAATCACAAAAGAATATAAACCGGTCTGATCAAATTTCCGACAATAGACACTTAAAGCTGAAAAAGCAAAACCCTGACCTTCTCGAATACGCATATCATTCGTCCCGTCTTCATTGGTATTAAACATCTTATATACCCGTTCTTTCGTTTGTACAGCAAATCCACCATCAAACAAAAAATCGTTTTTCACCTGATCTGCAAATTTATTAATGCTCAAAGAAAAAATAATCTCCGTTGAATAAATACGATCTGTTGAATTATCCGTCACCAACCTAAAACGAAGACTATGATTTTCATCCGTTGCATTAATGACCTCACCGGCATACTTAGCAGCATTCACCTTATCGCCTTTCCACAGATACATTCTTGCCAACAAAGCTTTTACCGCATACAAATTCATCCGTTTCAAACGATATTGCAAAAAGGCATCTCCACCTATGGAATAGTTATACGTAGGAAATTCAATGTGCATCGGATCATTAATCAATAATTGCTCCGCCTGTTTTAAATCCTGCTCTATATATCCCATCACCTCATTCGCCGCTATCAACGTTTTATCCTCTCTATTAAACAACGTCCGGTAAGGAATACACGGCAAAGAGGGATTATTTTGATACACCGGACCCCACATCCGCAATAGATCAAAATAAAGAAAAGCACGCAATCCCAAAGCCTCCCCCTTCATTATTTCCGGATACCCTTTGGTGGTCAATACCTCCGGACTACGCTCCAACCACGATAAAAAATTATTGATATTAGCAAGAATATTATAACTTCTTGACCAGATTTCATTAATATACCCTTCGTTTGCCCCGGACGGGAAAGTGTACAAATCTTTGTTATCTTGATCATTATAGCGTTGCGCCAAGTGATCAATAAACCCGTAAGTCAATGTGCGTCCATACATAGACGGGCTTGCCATCTGCATATATATACCGGTCAACGCCTCCTTAAAACCCATCTCCCGGCTAAAAAGTTGCTCCTCATTCACAGTGGTCTTTGGCTGTACATCCAGCCAATTGCTGCAAGCCGACATTCCGACAACCGCAGCCACCATTCCTATAATTTTTATATACCTCATAATTTTCATATTTTATCAATGAATTTAAAACGCGATATTCAGCGACAGCGACACCTGACGGGCAAATGGATAATCAATCCCTCGCTCCATCTTGACAGTCGACAAATGCAACAGATCTTCCAAATACAAACCAACCGACGCACTGCTCACACCAATATCTTTCAAAAACTTATTATACCGTTGCTCAAAGCGATATTGAAGATTGATCGTATTAATCGTAAATTCATTGTCATCCATCACAAAGCGCGAAGAAGCTTTTGTACTTTGTCCGTTCACCTCTCGCGTGATGCCTTTGAAAAAGGTTTGATCACCAACTTCTTTCCATCTTTCCGTAAAAGCACGTTCATCCACATTATTTCTTAAATTGGCATTTTCTATCTTATCCAACAAAGTGCGGTTATAAATCTGTCCTCCAAAATGATACTGTCCGGAAACACTCAAACTCCATCCCCTCCAATTCACATTGGCAGAAAGAGATCCCCGCAACTTAGGCTCCGTATCTCCCACCGGAACCTGATCAATACCATTCCATTTATTGGTCCTCTGTCCATCACGGGACAACAAAATTTCACGTCCGGTAATCGGATCAATACCCAATGAACGCACCGCCCAAATAATCGACTGCGAATATCCCTCTTCATAACGAGGCAATGGACGCGACATCACTTTATTAGCCGATTCTTCATTTCTGATTTTAAGAGCATTGGATATCTTTTCTATTCGATTAATGTTATGACTTCCATTCACCACAATGTTGAAATTCAAACGTTTCTGCACATTATTATACGGCATAACACGAAGGGTTGCCTCATACCCTTTATTGGATATATTTCCCATATTGTCGGGAATCGTTGCAAATCCAACGGAAGGAGCCAATGAATAATCCAATAATGTATTACGGGTATTTTTGCGATAATATTCAAAACGTCCGCTGATGATCCGTTTACATAGATTGAAATCTAATCCAAAATTCCAACTATCCGTTTTCTGCCATTTAAGGTCAGGATTCCCCATCGAATATAATTTAGTTCCGATCACATCCGAACTATGATAAATAGAAAGCATTCCATCATACGTATACATCTGAAGTGACTGGTAAGGAGAAAAACCTTGAGAACCTGTCACACCATACGTCCCACGCAATACCAATTCATCAAAAAAATTTAATTTTTTAATAAATGATTCTTTGTCCAAATTCCAACGCAAACCGGTTGACCAGAAAGGAGCAAACCGATTGTTCTTACCAAATTCTGAAGAAGCGTCAACACGAATACTGAAATCAACAGCATACCGCTGATCATAAGAATAATTTACCGTCCCCACAAAACCTATCGAACGCGATTTACCTTCCGAACCGTTTACATCTTTATATAAAGATCCCAAAAACACTTCATCCATCTGATCATTCGGAAAACCGGTAACGCTCACTCCTGCGTTGTGTTTATAACGTTCTTCAATAGCATAACGAGCAAACACAGACAACAAATGCTTGTCAAACACTTTATTATAGCTGGCAGTAAAATTTACATCATAATTAATTGTATTCGTACGATTCCAATTATACGAACCTTTTTCTTCTACCGGCAATCCTAAAAAGCTGGAATGTGCCGATGGCTTAAACTGATCCAACTCCTGATTCAGTTTACTCAGATTGATATCCACAGAAAGACGTAAATTATCAATCGGTGTATATTCAGCCCGGAAAGCATCTCGGATTTCAAACGCCGTGCTTTGATCCTTTTGATTATACGTCACGTCGTACATTGGATTGATCACACTTTCACGAATCGGATTTCCATTCTCATCATACTCATAATCCAAAACCCGTAACAAATTTCCTTTTTCATCCTTCACCCGATAGTACGGATTAATCGTACCATAAGTACTGAACGATCCATAAGGAGACGTACGATCACCCACCGTATAATCTACATACATCTGATTGGAAATCAATAATCCCTTATGCCGGTAACGGATATCTATACTCCCGCTTTTTGAATTTGTCCCCGAACCGATCATCACGCCGGGAGCCTGATCCAATCCAAAATAAATTTTATAGCGTAACGATTGATCGCCCCCCTCCAAATTAAAACCGTGCCGATGAATAAATACAGTTTCAAGAGGTTGCGACAACCAATAAGTGTTTACACCACGTTCCACCTCTAAGGCTCTACGTTTATATGAGTCCTGTCGAATCTTTGAAGTTCCCGGTGTATAATATTCATCATAATAACCTGCCCGACGTTCCAATTCCAATTTATCCTTTGCTTCCAAAAGATGATAATCCGTCAGATCAGGATATTGTATCTTATAATTTCCATTATACGTAACTCGCAACGTGCCTTGTTGCGGAGCTTTTGTTTCCACCACCACCACTCCGTTTGATGCCCGCGAACCGTAAATAACCATAGCGGCGGCATCTTTTAATAAAGTGATACTCTCTATCTGTTCCGGGTCAAGGTCAATAATCTTGGTCACCCCTACGTCAATAATTCCATCCAACACAAACAATGGCTGATTAGGGCGCGTATCAATATCTCCACGCATCACCACCACATCCTCAGCTGAATAATCACCCATATTCGATTGTCCACGCATTTCAAAATCAGGCAAAGCGTTCGGATTAGAACCCGCCACATTGCTGACGTTCATACGAAAACCGGGATCAAGCATTTCCAATGCCCGCAATATATTGCCGGAAGTCATACGTTTGATCTCTTCGCCGGTCACTTTCGTCGCCGAGCCTGTAAATCCTTCCTTCTTCCGGTTAAACATACCGGTCACCACCACCTCATCAATCTGATTCACCTCCTCTTCCAACACAACATTCATATTTGCCTGTCCGGTATAACTTACTTCTTTCGGTTTCATACCGACAAACGAAAAAGTAAGCGTAATAGCCTTCATCTCCGGAAGTGTCAATTTAAACGTTCCATCGCTACTCGTCGCCACACCCAGCGTTGTCCCTTTGATAAAAACAGATACTCCGGGCAACACATTCCCCGTCGCATCTTTCACCACTCCTTGAATCGTTTTCACATTCTGTGGCAAAGCGGCATCCGAAGCATTGATTTTCCGAATCAAAATGACATTGTCTTCAATTTTGTAAGTCAGTGAACTTCCTTTTAAGCATTCCATCAGCACCTCATCAATACGGGCATCCGAAAATTCCTTATTCAATTTACCCAATTCAGTCACCTCGTTGTCTTTGTAAATAAAATAATAATCACTGTTCTTTTTGATCTGTTGAATCAAATCACTAAATCCGGCATTTTTCAATTTAAAATTGAAATTCACCTGCTGGGCATATAATTCACCCGATAAAGGCTCACAAAAACCGGGAGTCAACATCGTCACCAAACCGACGACCAACAGGAACCTCCTAATCCTCAGTTCAATAAAATTGAATTTACATTTTCCTTTCATAAATTTAGATGTTACATTAGTTAATAAACGCACAAACTTTTCTATAAAAAATGATATCATTGAAGTTGTAGATTTTTATTTCTTCTGTACAGTCACGATACGCCCCCGGACTTCAAACCTCACTCCTCCCAATTGTTCAAACAAATGCAAAATAGAATCGGCGCAACCATATCTTTTTATGCGTCCGGAGAAAAAGATCTCTTTTACATCATTATCCGCATAAACAACCGTCAAATCATACCAACGGGAAATCGTTTCCAATACATTTTCAAGCGTCTGTTTTTCAAACACATAAACGCCATCCTTCCACGACGTATACAACTCGGTATCCACCTCCTTCACCTTGTATTGTCCCAATTGTTTATCATAACAAAGTTGTTCCGATGGAAGGACCTGAAACTGTCGACCATCCGGAGCATCAATCCGAATCTTTCCTTTTTCCAAAGTAGCATAAATCGCCTCCTCATCCGGATAAGCCCGAACATTAAAACGAGTCCCCAACACACGAATATCAAAACCCCTTGTATTCACCACAAACGGATGATGAGCATCTTCAGCAACATCCAAATAAACTTCACCCGAAACCGTCACCCTTCTATTTTCCCCCTGAAATCGAACCGGAAAACGAATGGAACTCTCGGAATTTAACCACACTTTCGAACCGTCGGATAAGGCCAACTGATATTCTCCACCCCGTGGGACCACCACCGTATTATATTCCTCCACCTGTGTCGTCGTGTCGCTGCCGTTATACACCAAATGATTATCCGCATTCGTCACTTTTGTTCCACGAAGAGAAAGGGTAAAGTTTCCCCCCGCCAACTCCCGTTGACTCCCATCCTCCAAAATAAGAGTGGCTGCCGGCTGTCCTGAAGTCAATTCCATCCGTGACAAAACAACAGACTCCTGAACGTCCCGATGAGGCAAAAACAACAAAGCCACAAATAAGGGAATCAAAACAGCCGCCGCCACCGTTCCGTAACGAATCAATCGAATCCGTTTTTTCTTTCGGATAGATGTCTGTATCCGCTTAAAATCGTAATATGAATCAAAACGACTGTAAAACTCCTTCTTACGACTATAAAAAGAAGTTCTTTTCAACTGCTCAAACAACTCTCTATTTGCTTCCGAGCAAGCGATCCACTCCTCCAGCTCCCGCCGGTCAGTGTCGCTGATCGTCCCGCGCAAATAAGCATATATTTGTTCCGCTATCGGATATATTTCCTGATTCATTTTTTCTACTTTTGAATTTCAAACACCTTATTTCAAAGCTTAACTTTCCACTATAACACAAAAAAGTCACAACCCTACTATTCCGGTTATGACTTTTTTTTAAAAATTATCAAAAAAAATAATATACAAGACTGATTACGACACGGACACCTTTTAAAAGAAAAGCAAAAATAATTTATCGCCGAGCTTAGAACGCAAGATCTCACGGGCACGAACCCGTTGATTACGCACCGTATTTTCAGATAAATTCAACACACCGGCAATTTCAGGAATCGACAAATCCAACAATGTCAAATCAATCACCTTTTTCATTGCTTCCGGCAAACGATCAATCTCATTTTTAATCAAACGATGCACCTCCTCTTCTATCACCCAACAGCTTTCCTCCGTATCGAAAAGTTCCTCATCAACCACCTCTGAAAGAGTGATTCGCTGAATCCGTAAATGATCTCGTTTATAATTGAGGCAAGCGTTGCGAACAGATACATACATAAAAGAACGGATAGAATAAATAGAATCAAAATTCTTCCGCCGTTCCCACACTTTTATAAAAATCTCCTGCACCACATCCGCCACCACCTCTTCCTCCCCGACAAAACGACAGCCAAAAACGCACAAAGGATGAAAAAAAGAGGAATACAAACGATTTAATCCCTCTTCTTTTCCTGCCTTCAGTGCTGAAAGTATATCCGTCTCTATTTCCACACCCCTGTTTTATTCAATCTATTCTTACTCGTTGATAGCGAATCTACCCGACGCCCATCAATATCCCCGAACCGCCGTAATACCCGGAAGCTCTTTTCCCTCAATATATTCAAGCAAAGCACCGCCACCGGTAGAGACATAGCTCACCCGATCAGCCAAACCGAATTGATTGATCGCCGCCACCGAATCGCCGCCACCGATCAACGAAAAAGCACCTTTTTCAGTGGCTTTCACAATAGCCGCAGCTATCGCCTTCGTCCCTTCAGCAAACTTTGGTATTTCAAACACACCCACCGGACCGTTCCACAAGATCGTCTTTGAATTTTCTATCACCTTAGCAAATTCCACACAAGTAGCCGGACCGATATCCAATCCCTCCCAGCCATCGGGTATATTCATCGGATCGCAAATTTGAGTATGAGCCTCCTGACTGAATGCATCGGCGACCAAAGTTTCATTCGACAGCACCAAATTAACCCCTTTTTCTTTAGCAATCCGCATAATATCTAAAGCCAAATCAAACTTATCCGCTTCGCAAATCGAATCGCCCACTTTCCCGCCGAGTGCCGCTTTAAACGTATAGGTCATTCCTCCGCCGAGAATCAGATTATCCACCTGATCCATCAGATTCATTATAATGTCAATCTTTGACGACACTTTCGAACCGCCCATAATTGCCGTAAACGGACGAGCCGGATGCTTCATCACATTATCCACCGCATTCAATTCTCCCTGCATCACATAACCGAATAACTTATCCTCCGGAAAAAACCGAGCGATCACCGCCGTAGAGGCGTGTGCACGGTGAGCCGTTCCAAATGCGTCATTGATCCAGACATTGCCCAACTTTGCCAACTTCCCGGCAAAGACCTCATTTCCTTTTTCCTCTTCCGGATGAAAACGCAAGTTCTCCAGCAACAACACCTCGCCGGCTTTCAAAGACTCCGCTTGTTTTTGAGCCTCCTCACCGATACAATCCTCAGCGAATTTCACCTTCACGCCGATCAATTCTTCCAAATGTTTCCGGATATGCTGTAACGAAAACCGATCCTCCGGACCATTTTTAGGACGTCCCAAATGCGACATCAAAATCACCGATCCGCCCCCTGCCAACACCTTTTGAATCGTGGGCACAGCAGCACGCATACGGGTATCGTCCGTAATCTCAAATTGATCATTTAAGGGCACATTAAAATCCACCCGGATCAATGCTTTTTTCCCCTTGAAATTATAAGTGTCAATAGTCTGCATCATAATTGAAACATTTAGAGATATAAATAATTTTGTTAAAGTAAATGACAAAAATAACAAATAAGTCTATGGACTTCATCTTTATGATTGATAAAAATAGAAAGAAAAAAAATCTTCCCAAAATATTTTCAACACTATCGTAAAAAGAGAGCCGGGAAACTCATAAAAAAGCTATATTCGCAAACAGTTTAAGCCATAAACAAAACGGGAAATGACAACACACGAACAATATATGCAAAAAGCCTTGCAAGAAGCAGCTATCGCTGCCGAAGAAGGAGAAATACCGGTGGGAGCAATCATTGTGTGTCAAGGGAAAATCATCGCCCGCGCCCACAATGAAACGCAAAAACTACACGACGTCACCGCCCACGCCGAAATGATCGCCATCACAATGGCAACCTCCTTTTTAGGCGGAAAATACCTCAATGAATGCACACTCTACGTGACGATGGAACCTTGCACAATGTGTGCCGGAGCCTTAGCTTGGGCGCAAATCGGTGGCTTAGTCTACGGAGCACCCGACCCGCAAAGAGGCTATTCGCGCCTCTCTCCCGCCGTGTTACATCCCCGCACCCAAATCACTTCAGACATCCTCAGCAACGAATGCAGCGAAATAATTAAACATTTTTTCCGCAAGAAAAGAGGAGGAACCGTACTCGCAAACCCTACACACACACCACCACCATCACCTGAATAAAAATAATCAGAAACACCATCGCTATCGGGTAAACCGTCGCGTAGGCAACACTGGGCGTATCCGAATCGGTCATCGAATCTGCTGCCGCCAAACCCGGCGTACTGGTCATTCCTCCCGTAATCACCCCCATCAGATCAAAAATGCCGATTTTAAAAACAAAATGTCCCATCACTGCCGCAACGATCATCGGCACCAACGTAATGGCAAATCCCACCCCGAACAACATCCATCCGCTCTCCTGAAAGGTCGCCATCAAATTTGCACCCGCCGAAGTTCCGACCTCCGCCAAAAACAACAACAAGCCCAATTGCCGCAACAGTTGATTTGCCGAACCGGACATCGACCAGATGATAGGTCCTGTCTTTCCCAAAGCACTCAACACCAAGGCTACAATCAAAATGCCACCCGTCAATCCGGGAGAAAAATTAAAACTATCTGAAAAAGAAATCTGCACCTGCCCAAAGAGTACGCCCAACACAATCCCCATCGCAATAGGAAAAAAATCCGTATCCGAAAGTCGTTTTTCATCATTTCCCAGCAACGTAGCCAACTCCTTGATACTATCGGGATGCCCGACAACCGTCAGCTTATCTCCAAACTTCAATACCAACTCAGGCGAGGGCGAAAGGTCGATCCCGCTACGCCGCACCCGGGTCACCGTACAATTAAAATTCCCTTGAAAATTCAAATTAGCAAGACTTTTACCGATCACCTCCTTATTCGTAATCAACAACAAGCGAAGTTCAAACGTCTGTCCCAGCGGTAAATCCTCTGCCACTCGCTCGCCCAATAACAATTCCAACTGCTCCAAAGCCCCCTTGCTCCCCACTGCCTTCACAAAATCACCTTCCTGCAAAACACTCATCGGTGTCGGCAAACTTGTTTCCTTCCCGTGACGAATACGCGACACCACCGCCCCCGTCATCGTACGCACCTGCAATTGCTTCAACGTCTTCCCCGCGATCATCCCGTTGGTGATGCGAAAAGTCCCCGTCTGCAACACCGGATGTTCCTCTTTTTGTTCTATCTCCAAACGTTTTTCTTCCGCTTTCAGGTCAATGCCCAACATTTTAGGCAACAATTTCACAAAAAGAATCACCCCGATCACCCCAAAAGGATAAGCAATACCATAAGCGATAGAAGCAGCAGGAGATTGTGTTGTATCAATCGCTGCCGCCAAACCGGGTGTACTGGTCAACGCCCCCGCGATCAAACCGACCATATCCGCCGTCCCGATGTTCAAGGCATATTTCAACACCAAACCCGTCAGGCAAGCCGAACCGACAATCAACAAAGTCAGCAAAATCAACACTTTCCCTTTCGACTTAAAAGAACCGAAAAATCCGGGACCCGACTGAATGCCAATCGTAAATATAAATAATACCAATCCGAAATTACCCAATTCCTTCGGGATCACCACCCCAAAATGTCCAAACAACAAAGCGATAAAAATAACAGCCGAAACATCCAAAGATATTCCCCGAAAATTAATTTTTCCAAGGATAAATCCCAAGGCAACAATCAGGAACAAGGCAAAATAAGACGATTGTAAAAGACTTTCAAACATTAATGATTGGTATTTATACGTTAAAAAATATATCTATTTAATGATTCAATTATAAAAACAAACACATCAACCACACACACAAACCCTCTCCAACTCCTCCCAATAGGTGGGGAACGACTTATTGACAACCATCCGATCGTCTATCCTCAATCCCTTATATTTCAGTCCGACAGGCGCGAAAGCCATTGCCATCCGGTGATCATTATACGTAACAATTTTCACTTCGTTCAAGGGCGTACATTTCTCCCCTTCCCACACGATCCGCTCCTTTCCCTCCATTTTTAAACAATATCCCAACTTCTTCAACTCCTGCGCCAACGCCGCAATCCGATCCGTTTCCTTGATCCGCAACGTTTCCACCCCCGAAAACATAAAATGAACCTCCCGCATACAACAAGCCACAGCAAACGACAACACCAAATCCGGCATATCGGTAAAATCATATTCCAACCTCATCCCCCCCGAAGAAGAACAAGTGACAACGGCACCCTCCTCATCAAAAACAGTCGACACCCCCAAACGTTCCCACAACTCCACCTGCCCGGCATCCCCTTGTATACTGTCTGCCCATAAACCGGGAAAACGAATGACCGAGCCTCCGGCAATCGCCATCGCCTCATAAAAATAAGAAGCACTGCTCCAATCCCGTTCCACTCGATAAGGCTTCGCCCGATAAGGTTTCGCCGCAATGTCAATCCCCTCCGCGCCCCAACACACCTCCGCGCCCCAAGCATTCATCAACGCCATCGTCATCCGGATATACGCGCCCGACAC
Source organism: Odoribacter sp. (assembly GCA_036657595.1). Taxonomy (GTDB): domain Bacteria; phylum Bacteroidota; class Bacteroidia; order Bacteroidales; family Marinifilaceae; genus Odoribacter. Next base: position 59,983 of record JAVXFZ010000006.1, read on the forward strand.
CACTTTCCCCCGCAGCCGTATCTTCAATCCCCGCAACATCGAAGGTGCTATCAACAACAAGGCGGAAACGAACTGACTGCTGACAGATGCCTCTATCTCCACCTCCCCCCCTTCCAAGGGCACACCGTGAATCAGCAGAGGCGGAAATCCCACCTGCTCTTTATATTCAATGCGAGCCCCCAAACCATTCAACGCCTCCACCAATCCGCCAATCGGTCGTTGCTTCATCCGTTCCGAACCGGTCACCTCCCACACCCCCTTCTTCTGCGCAAGATAAGCTGTCAGAAAACGCATCGCCGTCCCCGCATCCTGTATGTCAAAACAACGCTTCTCACTATGCAACGCTTCATACATCACCGCCGTATCACTACTATCGGATAGCTCCGCCGCCGCAATCTCCTGACCCGACAACGCTCCCATCACTAACACCCGGTTGGATATACTTTTTGACAAAGGTAAAAGAATCCGTCCATTCAAAGAATTTCGGTATAAATTCAAAACAATATTTTTAATCAATAGAGGTATAAATTTTATAGGATACCGGCACAAGTATCTCCCTGCATCCGCAACTTCAATTCAATTGCCCCAAAGCCTCAATGATTTCATTGTGGTCACAATAATGATCAATTTCAAATTCTCCGGGCTCACGCAACAAAGTGAAATTAACCCCATCGTGCTCATTCTTCTTATCGTGCAACATCAATTCATACAACACATCCGCCTCGTCCACCGGATGATAAGGCGGATATTTCTCCAAAATAAACTTTTTCACCGCCTCAAAATGCTTTCTATCAAATCCCAATTTACGAACAGAGAGATACAATTCGACAATCATCCCATAAGCCACCGCATCCCCGTGATAAATCTCCAGATCCTTCCGAATCGCTACACTTTCAATGGCGTGCGCCACCGTATGCCCGAAGTTTAACGCTTTCCGCAAACCCTTCTCCTGAGGGTCGCTCTCCACCACCGCCGATTTCACCGCTACGGATTCGCGAATCAACTGCAAAAAATTTTCCTCTGCCACCTGCGACAAATCCACCTGCATAATCTCTGCCAAATGCTTTTCGCTCGACAACAAAGCGTGTTTCAGCATCTCCGCAAATCCCGACAACACCTGCCGTTGTGTCAAAAACTGAAGGAAATAATTGTCGATCATCACCCAATCAGGATTTGAAAAAATACCGATTTCATTCTTCAAACCGTTGAAATTCACACCGTTTTTACCGCCCACCGACGCATCCACCTGCGCCAACAAAGTCGTCGGAATGTTGATATAGCGGATTCCTCGCTTAAAACACGAAGCCGCAAAACCGCCAATATCCGAAATCAAACCGCCACCTACATTCAGCAATACCGAATTGCGCCGGGCTCCCCGCTGCGACAATACCTGCCACACTTCCATTACGCTCTCCAACGATTTATCGTGTTCGCCTTCGGCAATCGTAATGGTATGTTCTACCGGAATCTTTCCCAACGCCAAATGATCCAAACAAAAATTCCGACTATTGTTATCCACCAAAATAAAAATATCAGCAGAATCGACACCATTTAACTTATCGTGCAATTCAGTCCGAACATCTCGAGTAAAAACAATATGTTTCATTGGTACAATTTTTGCCAAATTTAAAAAGTAAAAACCGAAATACAAAATCTAAAGGAACCTTTCGCACAAACGGGAACGTGTAGTCATTCAACTACGACTTAGTCACCACAGAACCGATACATTCTACACAAATCCTCCGGCTAAACACAACGCCTCCCTCTCTACATTCTTACTTCACTCTTACATCAACTCCCATTCATTTCCCATTCATCTTCTATACAACACCTATTCAAATAAGCGTTCCATCGCTGTTCAAAAGATATTCAAATCAAGTGATAAAAAACAAGAAAATAGAGTCAACATAATTTATGAATGAAAAGAATCAACGAAAAAATGAGTAAGGTATTTCATTTTTATTATCGTATCTTTGCGGAGAAGATAAAAGGAGGGAAGGCTGAAAATAGAGGGTGTACAACACAAACTATTGAGCGTTGGTGCGGTGTCTAAAAGTCGAAAGGCTATAAAATAGGTATCAATAATAGAAGTGATTCTTTGATCAGCGATCCGATGGAAGAAAATAATACCGTTTCTTTTAAATTCCTTTTTGAGGAATATTATCCCTCCTTGGTAAAGGTCGCCTTTTTCTATGTCAATGATGTAGCGTTGGCAGAGGATATCACGCAAGAAGTTTTTGCCAAACTCTTGGAAAAACGCAATCAAATCGCGACAATTGAGAATATAAAGGGATATTTGCAATATGCCGTCAAAAATCGTTGCATCAATCATTTAGAACATTCGCGAGTGGTGGAGAAATACAATCAGGAGTATTTGAAACGCTCACAGGAATCGGAAGATTCAACGGAAGAGTATATCAACCTTGTACATAATTTAGTCGAAAAATTGCCGCTGAAACGTAAAACTATTTTGAAAATGAGCGTGGTGGAGGCTAAATCTTATCAGGAGATCGCAACCGAATTGGATATGTCCATCAATACGGTGAAAGGTCATATCAAAAAAGCATACGCATTCTTGCGGGAAGAGATGAAAAAAGAGGTCTCAAATTACATCCTTTATATGGCTTTTGTTCGGAAATAGCATAAATTTTTTCTTTTTATAAAAAAAATCATAAATCAGGTGACCCTATTTGCCTCCTTTGCTGTCTTAATAGCAAAGGGAGGAAAAATACGTTTGGTTGTTTGCAAAACAGAATCGTCCAACGCACCCAATGTGAGAGGGAAAAAGAAGAAAAAGAAAAGTATAGAAGAATAAAAAGAAATCTTGTTTATGGAAAGAGAAATAGAGGAAATAGTCGCTGATGTGTTGTCGGGGAAAGAATTGTCTGCGGAAGAGCGTCCTATTTTTGAAAGATGGTATGACGAAGAGAAGCACCGGAAAGATTTTTACGAATTACAACGGCTTCAGGCAGCGATTCGGGTGGATCACGAGAAGTTCCAAATCAATATGAACAAGGCTTGGAGGATGATCAACCAAAAAGTGCGTCCGACTTTCCGTCTTCAGAGAGTGTTGAAATACGCAGCGGTGGTTCTTTTGGTGTTGGGGGGTGGACTTTCTTATTTTTTGTGGCAGAAATCGGCATCGGTGGTGCCGGTGGTAGCGTCGGAACAGGTATGTCCGGGCAAGAAACAAGCGATGTTAACACTTTCAGGAGGTAAAACAATCCGTTTGACAGACAGTGTGACGGGGGCAATTATTAATGAAGAAGGGGTTATGATCCGTCATACGGAAAAGAACGTGTTGACGTACGATCCGTCGTTAAATACAGGGCATTTGGTTTATAATACAGTGACTGTCCCGCGGGGAGGCGAATATGTTTTATCGTTAGCCGACGGGACGAGCGTATGGTTAAATTCCGATACGCGGATTACTTATCCGGTGAGCTTTAATGGCAACCTACGAGAAGTTTCGCTGGAGGGAGAGGCTTATTTTAAGGTAAAAGGCGATCCCTCTCATCCGTTCATTGTCCACACGAAGCAATTTGACATCCGGGTGACGGGTACGGAATTTAATATCCGGACCTATTCGGACGACACAAAGTCCGCCACCTTGGTGGAAGGAAAGATCCAGTTGGAATGTCAAGATAAAGTCCATACGCTTTCTCCGGGTGAGCAGGCGAGCCTGACGGATGGAGAGGTTCTGATACAGGAGGCTGATCTCGAAGAGGTGTTGGCTTGGCAGCACGAGGTCTTTGATTTTAAGCAATGCCGATTGGAGGAACTGCTGAATGAATTGGCACGTTGGTATGATATTCAAATTTTTTATCAAAATACAGAGGTGAAAGAGTATCATTTTTCTGCGTGGTTTCACCGCAGTAGCAGCATAGAAGAAGTAATAGACATCTTAGAAAAAACGAAAAAAATTAAAATGAATCTAAAAGGAAAAACGTTGACAGTACAAACAAAGTAAAGAGGTACGGGTGAAGATGAACCACGGGGGTCAAACCGGAAAGTCGTCGATTCGCCCAACTGTAAAAGTAAAAGTGTGAAAAAAACCGGAACGCAGGTCAATGCATTCCGGTGAAAATTCCCGGTCAAGGGAATCTTGTTAAACAATAACTACAAATTTATGAAAAAAACAATTCAAAAACTCATTTGGGTTATGATTAAAATCAAACTAATGTGCCTTGTGGTCACAGTAGGATGTTTAAGTCTGAATGCAGAGGTTTGGTCGCAGCAAAAACGAATCGACCTCCGGTTTGAACAGATTGATCTGGCAGAATTATTCGGACAAATCCAGAAAAAGACCGATTTGAAGTTCGTGTTTAATCACGAAGATGTGCAAGGCTATACTGCCCGTGGCAGTATGACAAACAAAACGGTGACAGAAATCCTTGATTTAGCTTTCCAAGGAAAGCCTTTTTCTTACGAGATTGTCAACGATCACGTGATTGTTTCGCACACGGATGCAAGCTCTCAGCAAACTGGACAACAGGAGGTAACGGGGAGAGTGACCGATGAACAAGGAGTGCCCTTACCCGGCGTTTCCGTATTAATAAAAGGGACAACATTGGGAGTAGCCACTGATGTTTCCGGAAATTTCAAGATATTAATTCCGAACGCCAACACGGCGACTTTGGTTTTTAGTATGATTGGAATGAAAGCGCAGGAAGTGAAGCTAAAGCCGTCCCAATTGTTCTATTCCATTACGATGCATATAGATTCGCAATCCTTGGACGATGTGGTATGTACCGGTTATCAGACTTTAAGCAAAATCAATACGACAGGTTCATTTTCAACGATTAAACCTGAAGTGATTGAAATGCGCTCCAGTATCGGTTTGGATCGGTTATTGGAAGGTAGCATTCCGGGACTAACAGTCTATCGGACAGACATCCGCATTCGTGGTGGTAGTACGATCAATTCAGGTACGAAACCTTTGTTTATTGTCGATGGTTTTGAGGTGGACGAATTGCCTGAAAATATGGATGTGGTCAAACGTATTACTGTGCTAAAAGATGCTGCTGCCGCTGCTATTTGGGGGGCACGGGCTGCGAATGGAGTGGTTGTCATAGAAACGAAAAAAGGAGAAAAAGGGAAGACTCGCATTTCTTATTCCGGTAATTTTCGAGTAATGAGTAAAGATGATTATAATGATCTGAACCACGCTGATGGTAAGACTATTGTCGACTATGACTTGGAAGCTTTTGATAAAAAATTAATCGGAGGATATATTTTTGAAGGAGGATCAAATGGCTATTCCCCTGCCTACGGAGCTATTTTTGATTGTGAAAAAGGGGATATTACCCGAGAAGAGTTGTTGAGTCAATTGAATGCGATCGGTAGTGTATCGAATAAAAAACAGATCAAAGATAAACTTTTGCGGAATGCTTTTACACAGCACCACAATATTAGTTTATCCGGAGGAAGCGATAAATTAACTTATTTTCTTTCTGCTAATTATATGGGATCGCATTCCGGCTATCAGGGAGGCGATAAAGATCAGTCTTTTAATATTATGTCAAAGAATAATTATGAGATCATACCGGAACTTACTTTACGGGGGGATATCAATGTTATTTATGATAAACAAAAGGGCGGATATGAAGAGATTAGCAGTGCTATTAACGAATTGCTACCTTATCAATTATTGTATGATGAAAAGACTGGCGAGAGAATTTTGGATTATACGCGATTTAATACGGTCGAGAATAAACGTTTGATGGGAATCGGTTATCGTGACAATGGCTTCAATATTTTAGATGAAATTGATTTAGCTAATAATCAGAAGAATCAGATGAATGTCCGGACTAAATTTGGTATAGATTTGAATCTTCTGGAAGGTTTACTGATTTCAGCTGATTATCAATATGAAAGGACACATTCAGAGCAAAAAAATATTAAAGATGAAAATTCATTTGAAGTTCGACGTAATATTATCAATCAATTTACTACGGAAGAAAACGGTAAGTTAACCTATAATCTTCCGGAAGGAGACGTGTTGGATCAAGCCTTTACAAACGGTACGACTCATTCCTTGAAAACGGGCATTTCTTTCAACAAGACATTTGGACAAGATGAGGAGCATTATATCAATGCGATCGGTGGTTTCGATTTGCGTAAACACACCAGTAATATGGTTAAAAGTCGTAAATTGGGATATAATGACGAACTTCAAAGTTGGAAAAGTTTTGATCAGGATAAAATGAATAGTGAGGGAATTATTTGGTGGAATGGTGATTGGAATAGTTATAATGCGACATACTATGATAAATTCTCCTATAATGATAATCGTGAAGCTTCTTGGTATGGTTCATTGGTGTACACGTATGATCGTCGGTATAGTTTAAGCGGTACTTTCCGTATTGATAAATCTAATTTGTTCGGAGCAGATAAGAAATATCGACGCAATCCTCTTTGGTCTGTTGGTGCCGGTTGGAATATCCAAGAAGAAGATTTCTTTCATTCGAAAGTAATCAACCGATTAGTGCCCCGTATCACTTACGGATTGACCGGTAATTTCGATCGTAGCGGTCGGACAACTCCTTTGCTGGTGGCACGGCGTTCGTATAGTAGCTCCTCCAAAGAATATTACACCCGTGTACAAACACCTCCTAATCCTAAATTGAGATGGGAACGCACGAAAACGTTGAATATCGGTATTGAAGCGGAATTATTTAATCGCTTGAATATTTCTGCCGAGTACTATGATAAGCATAGTTATGATTTGTTGGGGGATATGACCATCGATCCGACTTTAGGGTTTAATTCGACGATGATCAATGCTGCCGATATGCGTAACCGAGGAGTGGAAATTTTATTGAATGCCGACCTGATTCAAAGCAAGGATTTCAATTGGAATTTGAATTTTGTATTTGGATATAATAAGAATAAAATCGTTAAGAATAAAATTTCGGATGGAAGTCCGGAAATTAACCGACCGCTTGGCTTCATTCAATTTGTTGAGAGCTACCCCCGTGAAGCCCTTTGGAGTTATCGTTGGGCAGGATTGGATGCTACCGGTGACCCACAAACATTCGATGCAGAAGGGAATAAAACGAAAAAGGCTGTATTGGAATCACTGGAATGCAGCGGAACTTATTTGCCTAAATACAATGGAAGTCTCTCTACTGATTTTAAATATAAGAATATCACGTTGATGTTTTCATTTGTTTATAATTTTGGTCACGTATTCCGTATGGAATATCCGGGTATGAATCCTTTTGAAGCAACAGACTTGAGCACTTTGGTAGCCAATCGTTGGAAGCAGGAAGGCGACGAAGCGCATACTGATATTCCGGCAATGTTAACTTGGGATCATTATTTTGATGGACGTGATCGTTTGGCACGTTATTCTTCAAACAGCATCCGTAAGGGAGGTGTGATTCGATTGCGTGAGATATTACTAAACTATGAATTGCCGAAAAATTGGCTTTCTAAGACTCCTTTTCAGCGCATTAGCCTCACGGCTCAAGGAAATACTCTTTGGAAATGGACTAAAAATAAAGAAAAGATTGATCCGGAATTTGTTGATCCTATACACGGAACGCTTAGCCTAAGCGAACAACCTTCTTTTACTTTTGGCGTGAGATTGGAATTTTAATCCTTAAAACAAATGAATATGAAAAAATTATACATATTTGCTCTAACGATTGCAGGACTGCTTTGTAGCTGCGATGATTTTCTGGATGTGACTCCCAAAGGGAAGCTTTTACCTAAAACAACACAAGATTATGATGAGATGATGGCTGACCCTTCTCATCCGAGTGGAGCTTATCCGACAGTTGACCTGTGTGGCGATAATGTGATCTTTAATGAAAGAGCATTGACTTCAATGGTGACAAGTTCGACCGGGAAAGCTTATCTCTGGATGGAGGATTTTTATACTGCGACGGAGGATGATCAGGTGTGGAATGGTTGTTATAACAAAATCTATACGTTCAATTTGGTTTTAGAAAGAGTGGATAATTCTGTTGATGGTACGGATAGTCAGAAAAAAAGGATAAAAGCAGAAGCGCGTTTTAATCGTGCCTATTATTACTATTTTCTTCATAATTGTTATGCCAAGGCGTATGATTCTCAGACGGCAGGAGCGGATTTAAGTGTTCCTTTGCGCTTAACTTCTGATTTGGAAGTGAAATTATCGCGTGCCACCTCACAGAAAGTGGTGGATCAATTGTTGGAAGACATTAAAAACCCAGAAGACTTGCCGGAAGAAGCAGCGAACGAATATCGTATTTCCAGAGGAGGTGCTTACGCTTTATCTGCCCGCATTTATCTTTCTCTAAGAGATTATGACAATGCTTTAAAAAATGCAGCATTAGCTTTAGAGCAAAACAATACATTGTTAGATTATAACACTTATAGTTTTAAAAATCCGGATGGACCTTATTCCGGTATCAATAATCGTCCTGCGAATTATCGTATTTCTCCGGAACGTATTCTGTATCGGGGTTGCAATTTTTCGTCATTAACAATGATGTATCTTATGAGCGAGGAGTTGCTGAACAGTTATGATACACTGACAGACTTGCGCTATCAATTTAATTTTACCCGTTTGCAACGTAATGGTAAACCTCGTACAGATAAAACTCCAGCTTATTTACAGGACTTAGATTATAATATCAGCGTTCCGGAAATGATGTTGATTAAAGCTGAATGTTTGGCTCGGAAAAACGATCGCAATTGTTTGACGGTTTTAGATGATCTTCGGAAATGCAGAATAAAGCAATCCGCTTGGACTCCTCTCAATGTTGCAAACGATCAGTTGTTGGAAACTGTTTTGAAAGAACGAGAACGGGAACTTCCTTTTCACGGATTACGCTTTTTTGATATGAAGCGACTGTCAAAAGAAGGAATTTATACACAGACGTTGGAAAGGATTTATCAAGGAAAAAGTTATAAGTTGAGCCCAAATTCGAATCAATATTTGTTCCCAATAAGTATTAAAGTTCGAATTTTAAATAATAGCATCGTAAACAATCCTCGTTGATTGCCTACAAAAGATTTGAAATAAACATTTTTTTTAAAACAGAAATATGAAATATGTAATTTTATCTGTGCTAATGATTGTTTCTACACTTGCCAATGCTGCCGTTGAAAAAGTAAAAGTACACGGAAGTATTAAAGGTTTAGGAAATGAAGAAGTCGTTTTGTTGAATAGCGATTATACTGAAATTACCAAAACGAAAGGTGTGAATGATCAATTTGAAATCATTACGAATGTTGAGACAGGCGATGGGAGATATTATAATTTATATATCCCCAGCATTGCTCCATTAGGTCCTTCGATGTCTATTCCGACGATGTTCTTTTTTATCGATTCCTCTGATATTGAGATCACGGCAAATATTACCGAAGAAATCATACACGGCGAAAAGAGTAAAAAGATAAATAGAGAAAAAATAAAAGGATCAGAAGCAATAAAGGAATATGAAGAGATCTTTGATCATCTGCCTGTAAAAAAAATGCAGGATGAGATATCCCCTCTTTATAATAAAGCTTTCGATGATTATAATTATGTGGCACAAACGGATGAGAACAGAAAGGCTTTGAGTAAGTATGGTCATTTGATAGATTCGTTGCAGAAAGTAGAAGCTCAGCAAATCTTAGATCTGATCCCGACGAAGCCCAAGAGTAAAATGTTGGCTTTGATTGTTTATAATTATTATAACGATAAACCGGCGAATGAATTGTCTGCTATCATTAATCAGTTTGATCTGAGTATTCGCGATTGCTACGGATTGAAAAAGATGCAAGACAAGTTTGATTTAATCAATGGTTGCGAAATTGGTCAGGCAGCCCCCGATTTTGAATTGAAAAATTCGGAAGGAAAAGAGGTGAAATTATCTTCGCTTCGGGGAAAATATACTTTAATTGATTTTTGGGCTTCTTGGTGCGGTCCGTGCCGAAAAGAAATTCCTAATCTTAAAAAGGTATATGCCGATTATAAAGACAAGGGACTTCAATTAGTGGGCGTATCGCTGGATGAAACTACCGAAAAATGGTATAAAGCGATAGAAGAAGAAGAATTGAATTATCTGCAATTGAACGATCCGAAGAATATCACCGGAAAATTGTATAACTTTAATGGCATTCCTTTCATTATTCTGATTTCGCCAGAAGGCATTATATTAGAAAAAGGATTAAGAGGAACGGAAGTACGAGAAATGGTAGCTAAATATTTGAAAAAATGATTGTTAAAAGAATAGCAGAGTTATAAAAGACAGAAAAACGATGAGAGTTATTTTTTGGTTATTAATGGCAGGAATATTGAGTTCCTGCCATACTCCTCAATACCATATTAAAGGGCAATTAGAGAGAGCAAAGAGTTCGAATATTGAATTAGTGACAGAGGGGGATAGTGTGGTGGCGAGGATCGCCTTGGGTGCAAATGGAGATTTTAGTTTGGAGGGAACGGTGGATGCTCCCGGTGTTTATTTTTTGCAATCAAAGAAAGATTATCTGAAAATACCGGTTTGGTTGGAAAACGGGGAGTATACCCTCGTTAGTCGAAAAGAGAGGTATTATTTGATGAATAAAAACCCGGAAGCTTTACAAAATCAATGGGTAGAATTTATCCTGAAGCAACAAGTCGTAGAGGATGAATATAACGAGATAGGTGAATTGTATTGTGCCGAAGGTATTGATATTGCGGAGAAGGTGAAGCTGTCGGAACAGATGGATACGCTTTGGAAAAAACGACTTTCGCTGATTGCGGAAGGACTGGAGAAATTTAATTGTTCTCCCATTGCTTTCTCTATCGCGATGAAAGAAATATCATTTTTGGAACACGATTATAATTATTTCACGCAGATAATGTCGATTCTTGCAAAGAATGATGCCGTTTCTCCGCTGCGAGCAACGCTTGTCGCTAAATATAAAGCGTTGAAGGATTGCCAGCTTTTTGGTGTGGCTCCCGATTTTGAGTTGCCAAACGCACAAGGGAATAATGTGCGACTTTCTTCTTTTCAAGGTCGATATGTGTTAGTGGATTTTTGGGCATCTTGGTGTGCCCCCTGTCGGAAGAAGAATAAACAATTGAATCAATTGTATCCGGAATTAAAAGAAGGTGGGTTGGAAATGATTTCTGTTTCGTTGGACGATAATAAAACAAAATGGCTCGCGGCTGTCAAAGAAGATAAAATCTCTTGGACACAATTGGTCGATTTGAATGGTTTTGATGGAAGCAACATCCGAAAAGCTTATAAAGTGGAGCAAGTGCCTACCGTTTTTCTGATCGATCCTCAAGGAGAGGTGTTGAAAACCAATCCAACGGTGGAAGAGATCCGAAATATTTTACAAACAAGCAAATAGCGTTTTAAAATGAAACAATCCGTGAGAAACTTATTGACAGTCGGTGTGTTATTGGTATCATTTGCTGTGTACGGAGAAAATGATGTCACCATATTGAAGAATATAAATCTGGTGGATGTTGTCCACAAACAGATCATCCCGAAGACGGACCTGATTATAAAAGGGAATCGGATTTATCAGATCGGGCAAAAGGAGGACAGTGTTTATCAAAATGCTACAAGGGTCGATATGTCCGGAAAGTACGCCATCCCGGGCTTGATCGACGCGCATTTGCACATAGCCAATGATCCGAAAGAAAGCAGGGCAGACCGAGTGAAAGTGTTGCATTATTTATTGGCTCACGGAATTACGTCGATCCGGGATGCAGCCGGAGATGCCCGAATATTGGCTGAGTTGAAGAGAGCGGTGGCAACGGGAGAGATTCAGGGACCGGATATTTATTATGCCGCATTTATCGCAGGACCGGCTTATTTTGAAGGGAATGATCGGGAGAAGGATATGCTGATCGGTTTGACGACTCCGTTTGCCCCTTGGCTGCAATGTATCAAGCCCGGTGATAATTTGGATTCGGCAATGGTTGCAGCAAAAGCGTGCGGAGCTACCGGGGTGAAAATATATGCCGGATTTGAAAAGGAGTTTTTGAAGCAGGTGGTTGAAAAGGCTCAACAATATGGCTTGATGGTATGGGGACACGCTACATTATTCCCGGCAAAACCGTCGGAGGTCGCTGAAGCTGGGATGAAAGTGATTTCGCACGCTTATATGCTGGAATGGGAAAATGTCAAAGAACCGCTGGATGGGAATATGTTTAAGAATTATGAGAAATTCTATGATAAAATAGATCATCAAAAATTAAATGCGGAGAGTTTTTTCAAGCAGGTGAAATTACATCAATCCATCTTTGATCCCACGCTTTATCTTTGTATGGTCAATCAGATGGAATGGTCGGCGAATTTGGTGAAAGAAGCGCATCAGGCAGGAGTAAAAATTTGTGCGGGAACGGATTATATTTCAGATTTGAACCGCGAACTTCCGTTTTTGTTTGACGAGTTGGATTTATATGTTGAGAAATGCGGTTTTACGCCGATGGACGCTATTTGTTCCGCCACTCTTATTGCCGCCGAGGCGTTGGGAATAGATGAACAAAAAGGCTCGTTGGAAGTGGGAAAGAAGGCAGATATTGTCATTTTAAACAGTAATCCGTTGTTGGATATGAAGCAATTGAAAAATATTCATTCTGTGATTAAAGACGGAAAAAATATTTAAGTTTCAGTTCTATCTTTTAGCAGAGATAAATAAAAACGTTGTAATCTTCCGATTACAACGTTTTTGTGAATTTTAGTGTGGTCCCACTTGGGCTTGAACCAAGGACTCCCTGATTATGAG
>JAVXFZ010000007.1:0-29138 GCA_036657595.1 Odoribacter sp.
TAAATAAACGAATAAACAAAGTATCACTTGAATCTGTTTATTTTATTTCATTCCTTCGTAGAACACTTTCCAGAGATTATCGCTAAAAGGTGGTTTCGCGGTGATGGTAAGTGTTTCCTGAGTTACCGGATGTTTAAAGCTGATACTTCGTGCGTGCAGGCTAATGCCGCCGTCTTCATTTGAACGGGGAAAACCGTATTTCAGATCACCTTTGATCGGACAGCCAATTTTAGCTAACTGACAACGGATCTGATGATGACGACCGGTGTACAACTTCACTTCTAATAAATAGTATCTTTGGGAACTACCGAGCAGCTTATATTCCAATGTTGCCTCTTGTGATCCGGGTTTCGGTTGGTTATAAGCGTGCGATTTATTCTTTTCTGCATCACGTACCAAATAGTTGGTCAATATTGCGTGATCTTCTGACGGTAAATTACCGACAATTGCCCAATAAATCTTTGTAATTTCTTTTTCGTGTTCCTGAAACATCTTATTCAAGCGTGTCAGGGCTTTGCTGGTACGAGCAAAAATGACTACTCCGCTCACAGGACGGTCTAATCGGTGAGGAATGCCTAAATAGACATCTCCCGGTTTGTTGTATTTTTGTTTAATATAAGCCTTGACTTCCTCGCTCAGGGGAGTATCACCTGTTTTATCGGCCTGTACAATATCCGAAACTTTCTTGTTGATGGCGATGATGTGATTATCCTCGTAAAGTACGTCTAACATAGATAAAAATTAACTGTATATGATCAATATTGTTCTTTCTCATTGGGAAAATCGCCACTTTTCACGTCCGTGATATAGTTGTTGACAGCTCCTGTTATTTCGTCAAATAAATTGTGGTAGCGACGTAAAAATCGGGGAGAAAATTCTTGAGTAATACCCAACATATCGTGGATCACTAAAACTTGTCCGTCTACACCACCGCCTGCACCAATGCCGATGATCGGTATAGAAAGTTCTTTTGCCACCTGTGTTGCAAGACTTGCCGGTACTTTTTCGAGAACAATAGCAAAACAACCGGCATCTTCCAAAAGATGTGCATCCCGAATTAGTTTTTCGGCTTCTTTTTCACTTTTTGCCCGTACGTTGTAAGTACCAAATTTATGAATACTCTGAGGGGTAAGTCCGAGGTGTCCCATAATAGGAATACCGGCGGATAGAATGCGCTGTACCGATTCAAGCACTTCTTCTCCGCCTTCGAGTTTGACTGCATCAGCAGCCGTTTCTTTCATAATGCGGATGGCTGAATGTAAAGCTTCAATACTATTCCCTTGATAACTTCCGAAAGGCATATCAACAACGACCAATGCTCTATGTACACCTTTGACTACTGAAGCCCCGTGATAGATCATTTGGTCCAGTGTCGTAGGAAGAGTAGTTTCATTACCCGCCATTACGTTTGATGCAGAATCACCGACTAAGATAATATCAATTCCTGCTTGGTCTACGATGCGAGCCATTGAATAGTCATAGGAGGTAAGCATACTGATTTTCTCACCTTTCAGTTTCATTTCTGATAAAACGTGGGTGGTTACGACCTTTACTGCTGATTGTGTTGACATAATTTTTATGATTTAATATCAATGATTCAAAGATATGTCGTATAAAAATGAATTTCCGACAGTCTATGATTCATAAATTTAAAATTATTTGAAAGTTCCAATTATTGTTTGTGAACCGACTGTTTTTTGCCCTAATTTCACTTCAATTTTTGTGTCTAATGGAAGAAATAAATCTACCCGTGAACCAAATTTGATAAAGCCGGCGTGTTGATCTTGTTTTGCTTTTCCTCCGATAGGAGCATACGAAACGATTCTTCTTGCCATAGCCCCGGCGATTTGACGCATTAAAATCGTTTGACCATTGTTACAGTCGATCACAATGGTTGTTCTTTCATTTTCTGAGGAAGATTTAGGCAGATAAGCTGCTGAAAAATTACCTTTATGATATTTGAAATACGTAATAATCCCATTCACCGGAAACCAGTTGATGTGTACGTTTAAAATATTCATAAATATAGATACTTGAATCCTACGTTCGTGAAAACATTCTGTTTCCTCTGTTTCTTCAATGACCACAATCTTACCGTCGGCAGGAGCCAAGATGGTATTGTCGTCTCGAATAATGACCCGATTGGGAAAACGGAAAAAATTGACAATCAATAAATAAATGATAATACAGACAATCAGGAATGTGTTGACAATACAAGCATTCGAGATAAAATAGAAAGATATCCCGTTGAGTACGATCAGTATAATTAAGATTTTTAACAGTAATATATATCCTGCTTTATGTATAGTCATATTTCTTACTTTAAGTTTTATACGATTTAGCCTGCAAAGGTATTAATTTTCGATTGAAAAACTATATCCATTTATAAAGTTTTTAAACGTTGCTATGCGGCGATTAAAAGTATCCAAAGATTAATTATAAATCAAAAGTCAGGGCTAAATAAACAAATATAACCGGTAGGGCAAAAAGCAGGGAATCAAGTCGGTCTAATACGCCTCCGTGTCCGGGTAATATATGACCGGAATCTTTGATTTCGATACACCTTTTAAACATTGATTCAATCAGATCGCCGAAGCTACCGAACACAACGACTATGAGTGAGATAATAGTCGTATCGACAATACTTAAACCGTCAATATAAGGAGCAATCATTAATCCGGCGATAATCGTCATCACTCCGCCGCCGATAGCTCCTTCCCACGATTTTTTGGGGGAGATACGGGGGAATAACTTATGTTTTCCAAATTTTGAACCAAACAAATAGGCAAACGTATCATTAAACCACACCAACATAAAAGGGAAGAAGATGATAGCCGGTTGCCAATGATCTGTACAGATATAAGGAAAATAAATCAATAGGGTAAATGGGAGAGTCAGATAAAACAGGACATAAATGGAAAAAGCTAAATTTTGAAAAGCGTGTGTCCGTTTGCGGTATAATTCGCAGATTCCTAATATAAATGTTGTGATAAAAAAGTAAAGATAACCTTCTCGGTAATTCAAATAATTATCTAAAAATCCGGCAGTGAATAGAGCACTTCCACAGATAATACACAGAGGGCGGTTAATTTTTATGTGTATAATATTTGCCATGTGGCTAAATTCCAAGATTCCGATAATATTTATAATGAAAAAAAGCGTAAAAAAACAGAGTGGATGTATAAAGATACAAGCTGTTAAAATCATTACAAATAGAAATCCGCTGATGGTTCGTTTACCGAAATTGTTCACAATATCTATATTTTAAAAATTAAAAATATATAAAAAAACTCTTTCAATATACTGATTGCAAATCAACATATCGAAAGAGTTTTATTATATGGATATATTATTTCTCACTTACGACGTCTTCTGTTTCCTCTGTTTGTGCTATTTCGTCTGTCGTTTGGGGAGTTTCTTCTTCTTCCTCTTTCCAAGGTCGTTTCCCTAAGATTTGTTCCAGATCATCGCTGAAGATTACTTCTCTTTCCAACAACAATTCCGCCACTTGTTTGTGCTCATTGTGGTGTTCTGCCAATAACTGCTTTGCTCGGGCATAAGCATTCTCTATTAGTTCTTTCACCTCACTGTCGATTAATTCTGCCGTTTTATCCGAATACGGTTTTGTAAAACTATAATCGCTTTGTCCGGATGAATCGTAATAACTCAAGTTTCCAATTTTCGGACTCATACCGAAGACTGTTACCATCGCATAAGCCTGTTTCGTAGCACGTTCCAAATCATTCTGTGCTCCGGTGGATATTTGTCCGAAAGTTTGTTCTTCGGCTGCACGTCCGCCCAATACAGAACACATTTGATCTAATAATTGCGCTTTTGTAGTAATTTGTCGTTCCTGCGGCAAATACCAAGCTGCACCTAAGGCTTTCCCACGAGGTACAATGGTCACTTTCAATAGGGGATGAGCGTGTTCCAACAACCAAGATACAGTGGCGTGTCCGGCTTCGTGGTAAGCGATGGCTTTCTTTTCGCTGACCTTAATAACTTTGCTGCGATTTTCCAATCCTCCGACAATTCGGTCAATGGCATCCAAAAAGTCTTGCTTTTCCACTTCATTTTTATCTTTGCGGGCAGCGATTAAAGCTGCTTCATTGGTGACATTAGCAATATCGGCTCCTGAAAATCCGGGAGTTTGCTTCGCTAAGAATGGAATATCAACATCTTCGCCTAACTTTAACGGTTGTAGATGGACTTTGAAAATTTCTTCCCGATCTTTTAATTCCGGAAGGTCAACATAAATCTGTCTGTCAAAGCGTCCGGCACGAAGCAGGGCACTATCGAGAATATCCGCCCGATTGGTAGCAGCCAAGATGATAACGCCTGAATTGGTTTCAAAACCATCCATCTCTGTCAGTAATTGATTTAAGGTATTTTCCCTTTCGTCATTGGAACCCATATTTGGATTTTTTCCTCGGGCGCGTCCGATGGCATCAATTTCATCAATAAAGATAATACAAGGGGCTTTTTCTTTCGCTTGTTTGAATAAGTCCCGGACACGTGATGCGCCGACACCCACAAACATTTCAACAAAATCAGATCCCGACATAGAGAAGAAAGGTACGTTTGCTTCTCCCGCCATCGCTTTTGCCATTAAGGTCTTACCGGTTCCCGGAGGCCCCACTAACAAGGCTCCCTTAGGAATCTTTCCTCCTAATTTGGTATATTTATCCGGCGATTTCAGAAAGGAAACAATTTCTTCCACTTCCTGTTTGGCTTCTGCTAATCCGGCAACATCTTTAAAAGTTACTTTCGTATTGGTGTCTTTGTCGAAAAGTTTAGCTTGTGATTTACCGACATTAAAGACTCCTCCGGGTCCGCCGCCACCTTTACTCATACGCCGGAAGAAAAAGATCCAGATGAAGACGATTAAAGCAATCGGGAAGAGAAAAGAAATAATATTTCCCCAACCTTCATATTCTTTATCATAGTCTATTTTAGTAGATGCAGCCTCCGGTGTCGTTTTTATTATTTCATCGAAATCTTTCATAAAGGTTTCCTGAGGACCGGTCATACAATAAAATTGAGGACCGGAACTTGAATTTTTGAAACCTTTGGATTTCAATTGTGAGTAATTCTCAATTCTATCCGGTTTTATAAATATATTTGCCTGTCCCGTGTTGGTGATGACTTTTATTTCGTCTACATCACCTTTTACTAACATTTTGCTTTTTACTTCTTGCCACGTTGTGCGCACCGGTTCGGATTGCATATTAAAAAACTGGAAGCCGATGATGACGACTGCCAGTATAATGTATAGCCAATAACCGTTGAACTTAGGAGTTTTCATCGTTTTACCGCCACCTACCGGAGGGAAATTAAATCCGCCGTCTTTCTTATTTTCTTTATTTTCTGCCATATATATAAATTCTCTTTCTTTCGTTGTTTATTTTTATTCTTCGCATTGAGGCATCACCTCAACGATTCCGTCGCCCCAAAATTCTTCTAATTTATAATAATCTCTCAATTCTTCGTCAAAAATATGCACAATCACATCACCGTAATCCATCACTACCCACTGTGAGGTGTTTAAGCCTTCACAATGATAGGGGGTTTCTTTTAAATCTTTCCTGACTTTTTCTTCCACCATATCTGTTAGACCTGTAATATGCGTACCTGAAGTCCCATTGCATATTACGAAAAAATTGCAAAAACAGTTCTCTATTTTTCTCAAATCAATTTTTACGATCCGATGTGCTTTTCTATCTTCCAGAGCCTCAATTACTTTATCTACAATCTTTTCTGTATTTAACATTTTAGGTTACAACTTTTAAAGCTACAAATATACACTATTTATCTACGATCTACTAAAAACTAAAAATTAAAAACGCATATACCTAAATATTTAAGGTCTTCGCGCCTGTTTTTTTATTATTCTTTTATAGTTTTGTAGACAATTTAATGGCTTGAAATGTTTCGCAGCAAGTCAAGCTATTTTTATTTTGCTAATTTGTTTAAACCAGATAAAATGAAGACATATCAAATCCCTATGGTACCCGGTCCTGTTTCTGTGTCACGGGAAGTGCTTGAAGCCGGAATGGTGAATTTTGGATCGGCGGATCTTGAAAAAGATTACATTGAATTATACAAAGCGACCGAAAAATCATTGCGAAAAGTGATGCAAACCCGTAATAGTGTAGTTATTCAGACCGGTGAAGGGATGTTGGCATTGTGGAGTGGATTAAAAAGTTGTCTACTGCCGGGGGATAAAGTATTGACCTTATCTACCGGACTTTTTGGGTATGGTATCGGTGGAATGGCTGAATCCATCGGGTGTGAAGTGAAAACGTTGGGATTTGGATTTGATGAAACATTAAGTGACTTTGAATTAATCGAAAAGGCGATCCGTGAATTTCAGCCGAAAATGATTACAATGGTGCAAAATGAAACACCAAGTGGAACGATGAATCCGGTGGCAGAAATCGGAGCGTTGAAAGAAAAATACGGAGTGCCTTTATTCTATGTCGATGCAGTATCCGGAATGGGAGGGAGTGTGGTTAAAACGGATGAATGGAAGATAGACCTTTGTCTTGGTGCTTCACAAAAATGCCTTTCCGCACCGGCATCAATGTCGTTTTTATCGGTGAGCGATAAGGCTTGGGAAATCATTGAAGAGATCAACTATGTTGGCTACGATGCTCTTTTACCTTTCCACACAGCCGTAAAAAATGCCTATTTCCCTTACACTCCTTATTGGCACGGTACGGCACAACTGCATTGTGCTTGCGGGATGTTATTGGAAGAGGGATTAAGCAAAGCGATTCTTCGTCATAAAAAGGTAGCAGAATATTGTCGTAAAAGAGCGGTTGAGATGGGCTTGACATTATATCCGGCAGTGGATGCAACACCTTCGCCTACCGTGACGGCACTTTACGTACCGAATAACATCTCTTGGAAAAATCTGGATCTTCGCCTGAGAGCTGAAGGATTAGTTGTTGGAGGAAATTACGGTTGTTTGTCAGGAGAAGTATTCCGGATCGGACACATGGGGACACAGGCAAATTTAAATCAGGTAAAAGAGGCGATGGACATTCTTCAACAGGTATTGCTTGCTATTTAATGGATGGAAAAAATCTGTAACTTTATCCTTCATTCGTCGTAAATGATGCTCGATTGGCTGGAAGAACACCAATTGCCCTGTTTGTTTAAAGCTATATTTGGGGTGAGATGTCCTGTCTGTGGCTTTCAAACAGCGATATTGGCATTATTGAGGGGTGATTGGATCACCTCGTTGAATGCTTGGTCGCCCCTGTTGCCGTTGATGGTCTTTTTGATTCTTGCAACTCTCCGGATTTGCGGTTTAAAAAAAATAACTGCAGGGACATTAAAAAGTTTCGGTTTTGTTTGTTTGATAATAATATTAATTTCATATTTGCTCCAATTAAGTGTTAATAATATCTAATATGCAATGTTATGGAAATCACTGATAAAGCACAACGCGATCTGCCCAATTCGTCGGCTATTTTAGTGTTGGGCATTCTTTCACTGGTCTTTTGTTGGTGCTACGGATTTATCGGATTGATTTTAGGAATTATCGCTGTTGTTATGGCAAATGGACAACGTAAAATTTATTTAGAAGCGACTTCTGCCTACACAGAAAGTTCTTTTAAAAATTTAAATGCCGGACGGATATGCGGGATTATAGGAATCAGCATCTCTGCTTTTATTCTGGCATTGTGGTTGTTCATCTTTTTGGGCATCGTTACTTTAGGATTAGGTGCATTGGGATTAGGAACTGTTGCTTGTGGATTGTAAAAATAATAAATAATTATGGACTATAGATTTGAAATCAGTAAACCGGACAGTACAGACTTCAGGTGTGAAATTGCTATTAATGGAGAACAAACTTTCCAGCAATTCCACGACAAAATTGTTGAAACATTAGAATTTGACGGCTCTCAAATGGCTTCTTTTTTCACCTTAGATAAAGTGGGAAATCGTGGAAAAGAAATCGCTTTGATGGAGATGTCGGCAGATGATGAAGAGGATAACAATACATTAGTAATGGATGTTACGACGATTCGTGAAATCGTTAATGCCAGTTGCATCGAATTGGAATATGTCTATGATTTCTTTTCAAACAAATTTCTAAAAGTCGAATATGCCGGTGAATATATTGGTGACTCTGCCGACGTTTTACCGCTGTGTGTGTATTGTGACGGCGAACTTCCTCAACAAACGGAATACGACGCAAAAGAAGATTGGGCGTATGACAAGGATGATGACGACTATGACGATAGTTTTGTCGAAGAATTTGGAGAAACGCGGAGAAGTAAAAAAGGAGTTGATGATGACGATGAAGATTATCGCTTTGGTGATGATGATGAGTACAAAGAAGATGACTTTGGAGAAGAAGAAGACGGAAAATACGACGACCGTTATGAAAGCTTGGATGATTATATAGATAAATTGTAATTAAAGCCACAGAGGGTTTAATGTGTAGCCCGGCGTATAGAAACCGACACTTTCTTTATTCGATGGAACAATACTATGAATAAACAACAGGTCGTTCTTTACGCCGGGTTTTCATATTCAAAACAACAACTCGCCAGTGTGCCCAATTGAATGATGAAGACCTTAATTGTTTTACTGGGTCCCACAGGAGTGGGGAAAACAGAACTCAGTATTGATATTGCAAAATTTTATAACACACCGATACTATCGTGTGATTCCCGACAAATTTATCGGGAAATGTGCATAGGCACAGCTGTCCCTTCTGCTACTCAATTGGCAGAGGTTCCTCATTTTTTTATACAGTCGATTTCTGTTGAAGACTATTACAATTCTTGGCAATTTGAACTGCAAGCTCTTGAAAAAATACAAGAATTGTTTGAAAAGCGGGAAGTTGTTTTAATGACAGGAGGTTCTATGCTCTACATTGATGCCGTGTGTAAAGGAATCGATGATGTGCCGACTATTTCGCCTGAATTGCGGGCTGAATTGATGGATATTTACGAACGCAAAGGTTTGGAAACAATCCGGGCTATGCTCAAAGAATTAGATCCCGTATTTTATGAACAAGTAGATTTAAATAACGGAAAACGGGTGCTGCACGCCGTCGAAGTGTGTCGGATGGCAGGTGTTCCGTACTCTTCGCTAAGGAACAACACCCCGAAAGAAAGAAATTTCAACATCGTGCGGATTGGACTCAAGCGGGAAACAGAAGAATTATACGCTCGTATCAACCAACGGGTAGACACAATGTTGGAGAAAGGCTTGGAAGCGGAAGCGCGGACATTATGGTCGAAGCGTAATTTGAATGCCCTAAATACGGTGGGATACAGAGAATTTTTTGATTATTTTGAAGGGAAAACAGACTATGCAGAAGCAGTACGTCTGATAAAACGTAACTCACGGCGATATGCCCGAAAACAACTATCTTGGTTTCGTCGCGATTCAGCTATACAATGGTTTCATCCGGATGACCGGGAAGAGATAATGCACTACATCGAAGAACATACATAGCATTTCGTGTTAAAACCGATTCATTCTTCATTAATCCGTTATAAATGTCTTTGACTGATGAGTATAGCCTCCTTTTTGTGGAATAATCAGAATCAAAAACGATCCGAGAACAATCACACCGCCCAAAATATAATCTTTCGTACTGAGTTCCGGGCGCATAGCCGCATAGAAAATAGCGGCGAGAAGTTCTAACCCGTAAGTCATCACCGGCTGAAATGCCCGTATTGCCATAAAAGTTTCTGATTTAGAATATTTAAGCGTAGCATAATACAAATAAGTAGTTGTGGCATTGAGAAAGAACCCGGCTATACAGGCGGTGATGATGGTTCCCGGATGAAACATCGTTTTTAAATCCGGTAAATACGTTAGAATAAATAGAAAAGTCGGTAAGTGGTCTGCCATAATATATTTAAACAGAGCTACCAAGAACAAAAAACCAAGCAATATTAATCCTCCATAAAACATCGTATATCCCGAAATTCCGCATTTTTGTCGAACGGTAGCAGACGGATCCAATAAGGTTGTCTTTTCAATGATAACCGATCGAAGGCAGCTCGCTGTGGCTGATACGGTCACTAAAATAGATACAAGGAGCCTGATGTGAGTGGGCAATGAGAAGATAAAAAGGATAAAACCTGTTAGAATCAACAATATACCGATATAATCCAATTTATAAGGAATCCGTTTAAAAATGGCAAATGCCAGTATATAAGTGATAATGATTTCAATATTGAATAATATACTTGTTTCTGTGGAGGTAATATAGAGAAACGTAGAAATCATCGTGAAACTCCGAATGATTTGCAGGAGGGTATAAAGCCACGAATATTTCACTCTGCTTTTCCATTTTTGTGGTTCAACCTGTTCGCGAATAAGCATTAGTGAAGTTCCTGTTGCAAAGATCATTAGTGAAGTGAATAAAATGATATTTATATCAAATTCAAGAACACAGTAACGGTTGGCAACATTTAAGATTGCCCAAACGAAAACGGTTGACAATGCAAGTAAAACACCTTTCATAGAGATTAAAAATAATTATAAAGGGTACGGAATCTTCAGAACAAATGTTCTTACAATCTTTAAATATGTTTCATTTGCTTTGTCACTTTTAAATTTTCTCCTGTGCATAAAGACTCTTTTTTGCCGGTCGCTCTTAAAAATATTGATTTTTCCGATGTAATTTTTCTCCTTTAAAGTCAATTTTTCTCCTATAATACTCCTTACAATCGCTACCCTATCGTTTGAGTATCGCTACCTTCCAGTCGTATTCCGGTCGTATTCCCTTCGTATCCTCGTCGTTTCAGAACGAAGAAACTACGTTTAGAATTCACCGAGACAACGACTTAGTGTATAATATACTGATAAGATATTTTAGGCTTATTGTTGATCATTTAAAGCCGAAAGATGCGGATCAACGATGGGGTAAGGTATTCACTTATTGAATCGTTGAAGTAATGGTTACTTTTTAAATGATTTCCCGTTTCTCCTCTGCGCGATGGAGGGTGCTGTTTGTTTTAAACAACACAATTCGCCGCTCGGATAGAGCAAAAATCTTTAAATATTGGCTTTTTAGTGAGAATCTAATTTTTTTATTTAAAATAAGTGTAGAGTTCTAAAAATATAATTGTATTTTTATACATTGAATGGAAAGTTTGTGCAAAGAGAATTTGCTATTCGGATGTACTTACTTCCAAAGAAATAGAGAGCATTTTTGTAACTTTTTTTGTGAATATATTGCTTGCAAAATTAAATCGTTTACTTAATTCTAAGAGATGAAAGATTCTTATTGTTTGCGTATAGAGGTGACAAATATTAATCACATTCAGTTGCTTGATCTTCTTTTGGATCAAGAACATAACACGGATAGTCCGGATTGGGAATTTGAGATGGAGGAGGAGGAATTTTATGGAGATTGTCCAATGATTTATATTTCGTTATTATTGGATTTGATAAGAAATAAATTTGATGATTTGGAGAAAATAGGAATCAAACGTGATATGATTAGTATCTGGAGGGTAGTCAATTATGAACGGGAATGGTATATGGAATATCAACCGAGCGATTTAAAGGAATTGGTGGAGTATGATATTAGCTTTCGGATTTCTTGCTATCCGACCGATGATACGATGCCTGCGGAGATTCCCACCGAAGAAAATAGGATTTTAAATTAAAACGATACGACCTCTTAGAGGCTCTTAAAAGTCCGTGTGTCAACTCGTCAATGGTTGATCAACTTAACCGCTTTATCGTTTAAATAAGCAAACGATAAAGCGGTTAAATGAAATGTAAGTCTTGTGCGTGGGACTTAGTGTGACCATTCGGCAAAGAAATCGTTGCCTTTATTGTCGACAATAATGAAAGCGGGGAAGTTTTCAATACGGATTTTCCGTATGGCTTCCATACCGAGTTCTTCAAAATCAACAACTTCCACTGATTTTATGCTGTTCTTTGCTAAAATGGCTGCCGGACCACCGATTGACCCAAGGTAGAACCCCCCGTGTTTTTTACAGGATTGCGTCACGCTTAGGGAACGATTGCCTTTCGCCACCATAATCATCGAACCGCCTAATGATTGGAATTGATCAACATAAGGATCCATTCGTCCGGCTGTGGTGGGACCGAAGCTGCCGGAAGCCATTCCTTTGGGAGTTTTGGCGGGACCGGCATAATAGATGGGATGTTTTTTGAAATATTCCGGCATCGGTTTGCCTTCGTCTATCATTTGTTTGATGCGGGCGTGGGCAATGTCGCGGGCAACAATTAGCGTACCGGATAGGTTGAGTCGGGTTTTAACCGGATATTTACTCAATTCTTTCAATACATTTTCTATTGGTTGATCAAGGTCGATATTGACAGCCGGTGAAAGTGCAGGAGCGGTAGCGGGTAAGAAACGTGCAGGATTCTTTTCTAATTGTTCGAGGAAGATGCCTTCTTCTGTTATTTTTGCTTTGACGTTACGGTCTGCGCTGCAACTAACACCGATGCCCACGGGACAAGAGGCTGCGTGACGAGGTAAACGGATCACGCGTACATCGTGGACCCAGTATTTACCACCGAATTGTGCACCGATACCTTTGTCTTGGCATATTTTCAATACTTTTGCTTCCCATTCCAGATCACGGAATGCACGTCCGCCTTCGTTACCGGAAACGGGGAGATGATCGTAATATCCGGTAGAGGCTTTCTTTACGGTTGCTAAGCAGGCTTCTGCTGATGTTCCTCCAATGACTAAGGCTAAATGGTAGGGGGGACAAGCTGAAGTACCGAGATCAAGCACTTTTTGTTCGATGAATTTTGTCAATGCTTCTTCTGTCAATAACGCTTTGGTCTGCTGGTAGAGGAATGTTTTATTGGAAGAACCACCGCCTTTTGTAATGAATAAGAATTTATATTGATTGCCTTGTGTGGCATAAAGATCTATTTGAGCCGGTAGATTGGTGCCGGTATTTTTTTCATCGGTCATTGTAAACGGAACGACTTGAGAATAGCGAAGATTACGGTCGCGGTAAGTTTCATATACCCCTTTACTGATGGCTTCCGCATCATTGTAGCCGGTATAGATGTCTTCGCCTTTCTTACCGATACAAATGGCTGTTCCGGTATCTTGACAGGTGGGCAATTCGCCTTCTGCTGAGACAACTTGGTTCAGGAGCATTGTGTGGGCTACAAATTTGTCATTGTCGCTGGCTTCCGGATCTTTCAGTATGTCAGCTAATTTTTGTAAATGTGCTGCACGAAGATAGAATGAAACGTCGGTATATGCTTCACGGGCTAATAGTTCAAGTCCTTCTTTTTCAATCTTTAATATTTTCCGTCCGTCACATTCTACGGTTTTTACATAGTTTTTCGTGAGGAGGCGATACTCTGTGGTGTCCTTTTCAATAGGAAACGGATCTTGGTATTTAAATTCTGTCATAATATATTGGTTTATAAGGTTTATGTGTTTTTTACATTCAGTTATTTCCGGATACAGTTTAAACAGCAACGAAATTAAGATTAATAACCGAAAAAGTCTATTTTTTTTTAAGAAAAAAACGTTACTGCCGGAAGATGGGAGTGATCCGCTTCCGTCGTGCCTTTTCGTTGGTATTTTAGAGCTTTCGATGGAATTTTAAAAAAAAATGGATAGAAAATAGTTTGTCGATTGCTGATTATTGGTGTAAATAAATATATTTTTGCATAGGCTTGTGGAAGTCCACTGAGTTTTGTTATTTTTAGGTTGGGTTTATATAATATCCTTTATATAATATATTTTAAATAGCTGAATATTAGATTTATTAATTAATGTTACTTAATAATTTAGATTAAATATATGAATGCAATTATTATCACCATTGGAGATGAGATTCTGATGGGACAAATTTTGGACACTAACTCTCAGTATATCTCTAAGAAATTGACGAATATCGGAGTAGATGTAAGAGAAATTCGATCTATTCCCGATAAACGTGATGAAATTTATGCAGCGGTGGACTATGCGATGCAGGAGGCTGATTTGATTTTGGTGACAGGTGGATTGGGACCAACAAAGGACGATGTGACAAAAAAAGTATTGGCGGAATATTTTGGTTCACATTTGGTTTTTAATCCCCAAGCGATGGGATGGTTGGAAGATTTGTTGCGCGATAGACTGTTGCCGATGAATGAGAGTAATAAAACACAGGCGATGTTGCCCGATAATTGTCGTGTTTTACGAAATTTTAAGGGTACAGCTTCCGGAATGTGGTTTGAAAGGGGATGGAAATCGTTGATTTCTATGCCGGGTGTTCCTTTTGAGATGGAGCATTTGATGGATACTTATGTGATTCCGGATTTGAAGGCTAAATATCCTAATTTACAATTGGAATACCGGATGCTGAAAGTGTATGACTTTCCGGAATCACAGTTATCGGAACACTTGGAGAATTGGGAAAATGCCTTAAAAGACGGTTTGAAACTGGCTTATCTGCCTTCTCCGGGTTTGGTGAGATTACGGATAACGGCGAAAGGAGAAGCAGTGAAACGTTTGGATGCCTGCTATGATAGTTTAAAGGAGGTTTTGAGCGGTTTCAGATATACGGAAGGGGAAGATTCCATAGAGAAACAATTAGGCGGGATATTACGTAAAAAAGGGGTCACTATGGCGACAGCCGAAAGTTGTACGGGGGGATATATCGCCCATTTGATTACTTCTGTTCCGGGAAGTTCGGATTATTTTAAAGGAAGTGTTGTTGCTTATGCCAAGGAGGTGAAAGTAAAGGCGTTGGGCGTGGATGCAGCAGACATAGAAAAAGAGGGAGTGGTCAGTGAGGTTGTTGTGTTGCAGATGGCAGAGGGGGTGAGGAAATTGACAGGAGCCGATTATGCCGTGTCTACTTCCGGAGTGGCGGGTCCTGACGGAGGAACTCCTGAAAAGCCGGTTGGAACGGTTTGGATAGGAGTGGCTACCCCTACGGGACATTTCGCCAAGAAGTTTGTCTTTTCTTTTACTCGTGAACGGAATATTGCTAAGGCAGCAAGCAAGGCGTTAGAAATGTTGACAGAAGAGGTGAATAAGGTTAACGACTGAAAAATCGGGGAGATGCAGAAGAGATTTTTGAGTAATTGGACGATGGTGACATTTTATTGAAATTAGTATGAAAAAAAGATATATGATCCCTTTATTTATCATCGTATTATTGGTGATTATTTTTCAGATGGGTCCCAAAATGTCACGGATAGAGTTGAGCAATGAACTACCGGTGGTTCCGGTCGGAATTGATAGCATTAGTGAATATGTCCGAGATCGGGAAGCGTCGTTACCGGTGAAACCCGATAATGAAGGTATCATTGTGTGGGGTGATTCGGTTGCAAAGCCTACCGAATATGTTCTTCTCTATTTGCACGGATTTACAGCCAGTCGGTTCGAGGGATCTCCAGTGACTCAAAATTTTGTGAATGAATTTAAAGTGAACGCTTATTTACCGCGTTTAGCGGCTCACGGTTTGATGGTGGAGGAGCCTTTATTGGATATGACTCCGGCTTATTTGTACGATTCGGCAAAGGAGGCATTGGTGATTGCTCATAAATTGGGAGAAAAGGTGATTGTTATGGGGACTTCTACGGGTGGTACATTGGCATTGATGCTGGCTGCTGATTTTCCGGATTTGGTGGATGGTTTGATTTTATATTCTCCCAATATTCAAATTAAGAATCCGATGGCTCCTTTGCTCAGCGGTCCTTGGGGGTTGCAGATTTCAAGGGCTGTACACGGTGGAAATTACTCTATTTCGGATGATCCGGCGGATAGTGAAGATTGTAAATATTGGTATTGTCGCTATCGGGTGGAAGCTCAGATTTATTTGCAGCAATTATTGGATATGCGGATGAATCGAAAGGAATTTGCTAAAGTGCATCAACCTGTATTCCTTGGATTTTATTATAAAGATGCCGATCATCAAGATCAGACGATAGAGGTGAAAGCGGCTCTTAGAATGTTTGATGAATTGGGGACTCCTGCCGATAAGAAAATGAAGGTGGCATTTCCGGAAGCAGGAGTACACGTGATTGCCTGTGGTTTGACCTCACAAGCAGTGACGGAGGTCCGGGAACAAACCTTTGAATTTGTCCGGCGGATGTGGGGAATGTGATAGGAAAATACGCGATAGGTGTTTTATCTGCAATATCTTTTTATATATGCGGTAATATTTGAAATGCCGAGGCTTTGCGCTTTTCTCCAGTCCCGACAGGCTTCGTTGCGTTTTCCGATTTTGTAATAGGCAATTCCCCGATTGGCATAGATGGCTCCACTATTCTGATTGAGTTGTAAGGCGTAATTGAAATCTGGAATAGACTTTGCAAATTCGTTGCGTTTGAGGTAGCAACTGGCTCGATTTTGGTAATAAGCATATACCAATTCGTAATCTTCTCCGTTTTTCTTTGCATATTTAATAGCGAGTGAATATTCTTGGATGGCTTTGCTTAGATTATTTTCGTTTTGGTAGATATTGCCCAGATAGTAGCAAAGTTCATCATCTTCTTCAAAAATTGTTTTTGCTTTCTGCAAATATTCTTTCAAAATGTCTGTCTGATTGCTTTGTGAACAAGCAGTATTTAATGAGATATAGATTTCCCGAATGTTCGGATTCAGTCGAATGGCTGCGATTAATTTTTGTACAGCCTGTTGATAATTTGCCTCTTCAATGTTTTTATTTGCCTCATTGAGTAATTCAATGGGTTTGTTTATTTCCGAAACATTAATTTGTCCATAGGTCATTTGACCTGTTGCAAATAAAAGGGTTAAAAATAAGCCGAATCTTTCCATCATTTCAGTTAGATTGAATTAAGTAATTATTTTCAGCTTCAAAAATAATAAATTTTAGTTAAGATTGTATAGTTGTGATAAAAAGGAAAGCACCTATTGTTTAAAATATAACAAAAAAGAAAAATAACGTTATTTTTTTGTGAGAAGAGAAAAGCAAATGAGACCCAATCATTGTGGTGATCTTTTAAGGTTTTAAATTGTTTTTTTTAAGAATCTCATAAAAAAAAAGTTCTAAAGAGCTGTGGACTCTTTAGAACTAATGGTCTATGGGATATGTATTACAGTCCCAGTACTTCTATGCCTTGTTTAAAGAATATGTCTTTAGGTATGCCTGCCTTGGCAATTCGATCAAGGTCTTTTTGTAGGGCAGGAGTGACAATTCCTTTTTCTGCAATTTGTTGAGAGGCTTTTGCGTAGTTGCCATCGCCTTCAATGGTGATATATTCACCGGCAATGATTTCAATGTCTTTTTTCATTTTATCGAAATCGACTGTATAGTAACCGGTTGTTTCGTCATTCGTGATGGCTCCGCTTTCAACGAAATGAGCGAATTGCATCATATTTGCTTTTCCGTGTGCACTGGCTGCACCGAAACGGCAGGAACGGAAAATTCCGGCGATGAATGTTACGTAATTATCCATCAGATCTTTGTTTTCGATGATGTTCCATTCGGCTAATTTGGTGATGCAAAATAGTCCAAGTATGTCGGCTTTTCCTTCTTCGATAGCTGTATAGTTATCTTTTAAAGCTCCCCGTACATCTTTTTTATCTGTAATGGTGTAGTTCACCCCTAATCCGTGTGCTACTTCGTGAAACATTGTGTTTTCAAAGAATGCATTGAATTGTATGTGTTTTTGTTGTTCGGGATGAATGACCATTTTAGCAATGGGCAGTACCATTTTGTCGAATTTTGCCTGCATAGCGTTTTTTAATTGCAATTTACGGCTACCTTTAGCTGCGTGTACGCGTGGATCGTTGGGCAGGTTGATGGCAATGTTCTTGCTTCCTGAATTACAATCGCCACTGTAGTAAATGGCGTCGTATGCATTCATATCGGGATTGGCGTTGGCTTTTTCTGTTTTATAGGCATCGGCTACCGGTAAGTTTTCTTGTAATTTCGGCAGATATTGTGCATAGAGTGAAAGTTTTTGACTCCATTCTTTATCTTTAACAAGTACTTGTCCTGAATGTGATGCTTTGTAACCGAATAGGGCATCTTCGTATGTTTCAATCGGTCCGACAACAAAATCGAGCGTATTGTCTTTCATATCCATCCAGGCTAAATCACTTGCTAAATAGTCATCCGTTAGCAGAGCATCGGCACGTAAGGATAGGTATTTTTTGAAACCTTCGTTTTCTGCTATTTCAGCTGCTTGTTTTAGTAGAGTAGCTGCTTTTTGTACTTGTTCGGGATAGGCTTCGTGGTATGAGAGTACTTTCAACGCTCCGTTTTCATCTCGGCGAATCACACTGTACCAGTCTGTTTTTCTTTCGTCTTGTATGGCTTCAAATTCTTCTTTGGTCATATCTTTCGGATAGAAATTGGCTCCTGACGGTTTTTCGCCTGCTCCTTCTAAGAAGGGGAGGTTGTCGTTTAAGCGATCCCAAGGACCGTAGTTGACAGATAGATATTTCATCAGGGATGAATCCGTTAAACCGGCGAATAGTTGGCTTTTGTCTCCGTAAGCATTTTGCCAAAAGATATCGTCCATAATGTCAGCAACCTGCATTAATAGCGGAATCATTTTCTTTTCACTGTCCGTCAGTTTACTAATGTCTGTGGTCAATGTGTATTCCACATACTGGTCGGCTAATTCTTGATAGGGAGATGAATTGTTTGCTTTTTTGGCTTCTTTGCAAGCTCCCAATGCAAGGACGACAGCCAGCAAAAGTGTTGTTTTTTTCATACTTTTTTGATTTTATGATTCTGTTGTTTTTAACCATTTATCTAACCACGCTTTGAAAGTGCGTTGCCATAGAATACCGTCCTGACAACCGGTCACCCAGTGGCATTCATTCGGGAAGTAGAGGAATTGTGCCGGAATACCCCGCATACGGGCGGCATTGAATGCTGCCATACCTTGTGATACATCAATGCGGAAGTCTTTCTGACCGTGTATGACGAGTAGAGGCGTGTCCCACTTGCCGACAAATTGGTCGGGTGAATTGGCAAAAGTGCGTTGTGCAATTTTATTGTCCTTCTCCCAAGGTGCGCCGCCCATATCCCAATTAGCGAACCACATCTCTTCGGTGGTGTTGTATTGCATTTTTAAATCAAAGATCCCACAATGGGCAATGAATGCTTTGAAACGTTTGTCGTGATGTCCTGCCAAATAGTAGACAGAGTAACCGCCGTATGAAGCACCTACGCATCCTAAGCGGTCGGCATCAATATATGGTTCTTGTTTGGCATTATCAATGGCGGAGAAGTAGTCTTTTATATTTTGTCCGGAATAATCACCGCTGATCTGTTCTAACCATTCTTGTCCGAATCCCGGTAGACCGCGACGGTTAGGGGCAACGATGATGTAGCCATTGGCTGCCATTTGTTGAAAATTCCAACGATAACTCCAAAATTGACTGACAGTGCTTTGTGGACCACCTTCGCAGTAGAGGATGGCAGGGTATTTTTTATTGGGATCAAAATGTGGGGGATAGATCATCCACACTAACATATCTTTGTTGTCGGTTGTTTTTATCCAACGTTGTTCTACTTTTCCCATTGTTAGTTGGTCGAGCAGTGGTTTGTTGACAAATGATAGTTCTTCTTCTTTGCCAGTTTGCGGATCTACTTTATAGATTTCGACCGGTTTGCTCATAGACATTTGTGTGGCGATGAGTATATCGCCGACCGGTGTGACAGAAGTATAGTTGTGTATACCTTCCGTGTGTTTTTTGATTGCTTTGGTTGCGACGTTGAGAGAATAGATTTCGTCAGTGGCGTGCCAGTCGGAGAGGAACCAAAGGGTGTTGTCATCTCCCCATTTTAATCCTGTCGCATTTTGGTCGAATCCTTCGCTGAAATCTTGTTTTTCTCCGGTGGTTAGATCCATAATGTATAAACGAATTTTGTCCGCTTCGTAACCTTCACGTTCCATACTTTCCCAAGCCATTAGTTTTCCGTTGGGAGAGATCGCCGGATTGTTGTCATATCCCATCATACCTTCCGTGAGATTTACCGTTTCGCCGTTTTCTGTATTGTAGGCGTAGAGATCGGTATTCGTTGATTCCATATAATCAATACCTGTCTTTTTGCGAGAGGTATAAATCAATTTTTTTCCGTCTTTTGTCCACGTTAATTGTTCAATTCCCCCCCAAGGACGTACCGGTGATTCCCAATGTTCACCTTCCATAATGTCTTTCCCGTCGGTAATTGTTTGCGAAGGAGTGTGGTCGGCAATGAAAATGTGGGTATAAGCGTTTACCCAGTCATTCCAATGACGATATACCTGATCATTTATAATCTGCGCCTTTGCTTTGGGCAGATCTGGATAAATATCTTGTACGGTATTTTCTAATTTTACATCTTTCAGGTAAACGATTTTTGAAAAATCCGGCGCATATAAGTAACCGTTAATGCCCCCTTCAATGTTTGTTACTTGTCGTACGTTTTTTCCGTCTGGATTCATTTCCCATAATTGTCCTTGTGACAAATAGGTGATTTGTTTTCCGTCCGGTGTCCATCCGGCATCCGATTCGTTGCCATTTGTATTGGTTAACCGCGTAGATTTGCCATCCGGCAAAGACATCACGTAGAGATCGGAATATCCTTTGTCTTCTTCTTTATTAAAGTAAGTTACATCGTACACTGCTTTCGTCCCGTCCGGAGATATGTTAACGTTTCCGATTCTTCCAAACGACCAAAGTACTTCCGGTGTCATCACGTCTGACGTTAGTTTTGTCTGCGGTGGAGTGTACCCCGGCGAATTTTGTACTGATTCTTTTTTATTATTACACGCCATAAGTGACAGTAGAATAAGAGTGGGTAATATCAGTTTTTTCATATTTATAAATAATGATAAGTCTGTTGGCTCATTGAATGTTTTTGCAATCATTTTTAGATCAGTTGTATTTCTTGGTATACGATATAAAATGATACCAAAAATCCCTGTTGAGATTTTTGATACCATTCTATGGTAGAATATTTTAATCTTCTACTTCGTTTCCTTCAACTTTTGTGGTAGTTTTTTCGGGTTTATCCGTTTTGGTGTTCATTGCCAAGATAATCTTTTGCTTTAATTCTTGAGCTAATTCGGGATTATCCATAATCAGTTGTTTTACGGTTTCACGACCTTGTCCTAATTTATTTTCGCCGTATGAGAACCAACTACCGCTTTTTTTGATTACGTTGTATTCCACTCCCAGATCAACAATTTCTCCTGAAATGGAAATGCCTTCTCCGTACATAATGTCAAATTCTGCTTTTCGGAATGGAGGTGCCACCTTGTTTTTTACTACTTTTACACGGCTGTGATTGCCAAGTATTTCTTCACCGTCTTTGATTGCTCCGATTTTACGAATGTCAAGACGTACCGATGCATAGAATTTCAGCGCATTACCACCGGTTGTTGTTTCGGGATTTCCAAACATAACACCGATTTTTTCCCGCAATTGGTTGATGAAAATACAACAGGTATTGGTTTTGCTGATTGTACTTGTTAGTTTACGTAGTGCTTGTGACATCAGCCTTGCTTGTAATCCCATTACGCTGTCGCCCATATTGCCTTCAATTTCGGCTTTGGGAGTTAAAGCGGCTACGGAGTCAATGACAATGATGTCAATGGCAGCCGATCGAATTAATTGCTCGGTGATTTCTAAAGCTTGTTCGCCGTTGTCCGGTTGAGAAATAAATAAGTTTTCTATATCAACCCCCAGTTTTTCAGCATAGGTACGGTCAAAAGCGTGTTCTGCATCTATAATTGCTGCGATACCACCCATTTTTTGAGCCTCAGCAATGGCGTGGATGGCTAAGGTTGTTTTCCCGGATGATTCCGGGCCATAAATTTCGATGACGCGTCCTTTCGGGTATCCGCCTACGCCCAATGCTTTGTCGAGCGCAATAGAACCTGAAGAAATCACCGGGATGTTTTCAATCTGATTATCTCCCAACTTCATTATGCTTCCTTTGCCGAAGTTCTTTTCAATTTTGTCGAGAGTTAATTGGAGAGCTTTCATCTTTTCCAGATTCGTTTCTTTTGATGCCATATAATTTTATTTAATGTTTGATATGTTATTTCCGTCCATACATAGATCTTTCCGCACACACATTGCGATGTTTCGATCTTTTATCTGTGTCGACAATCACGTAGAAAGTCATATTACAAAAGTAGAAATATTTTGTTGAATTCCGAGAGGTAAAGTTAATATTACTGGTGAAAATTCATATACAAAGAGATATGATCGCATAAAAGCTGTGGTGGTGATTTATTTGGCTCGCTCTGTTTGAGAAATCAGATTGAAAAAAATTAATTGATATTTTAGTGTAAAAAGTTGTATTATTTAGATAGAATACTAATTTTGTAGCAGAAGTAAAAAGGTCTATTCTGTTCTTTGAGTAATATAATAAATTGTTAATTTCTAATTCTTGAAACTATGTTAAATCAATTGTTTTGGATTGTACCGATTTGTTCAATTATTGCATTAGTGTTTGCAAGATTTTTTTTTAAAGGAATGATGAAGGAACCGGAGGGGAATGACACGATGAAGCGTATTGCAGGACACGTTCGAAAGGGCGCAATGGCTTACCTGAAACAGCAGTATAAAATTGTGGGGCTTGTATTTCTGATTTTATGTCTATTCTTTGCGTGGATGGCTTATGGATTGGGCTTACAGAATGGATGGGTTTGGTTTGCTTTTCTTACCGGAGGTTTCTTTTCGGGATTGGCAGGATTTATTGGAATGAAGACGGCTACTTATGCTTCGGCGCGTACGGCAAATGCTGCCGGTCGCAGTATAAACGAAGGATTGAAAGTGGCATTTCGCTCGGGAGCAGTGATGGGTTTAGTGGTTGTGGGACTGGCTTTACTCGATATTTCTTTGTGGTGGTTGGTACTTGATTACTTTGTAGAGGATGCAGATGCCAGTCACAAGGCAGTTATGATTACAACAACGATGTTGACTTTTGGAATGGGTGCATCCACACAAGCATTGTTTGCACGTGTGGGCGGCGGTATTTTTACAAAAGCTGCTGATGTAGGAGCTGATTTAGTTGGAAAAGTGGAAGCAGGTATTCCGGAAGATGACCCGCGTAATCCTGCAACGATTGCTGACAATGTCGGTGACAATGTCGGTGATGTTGCCGGTATGGGGGCGGATCTCTATGAATCATACTGTGGTTCGGTGTTGGCAACGGCTGCGTTGGGAGCAGCGGCTTTTATTAAAACACCCGACTTGCAGTTTAATGCTATCTTGGCTCCGATGTTGATTGCTGCTTTTGGGGTGGTGCTTTCATTGTTGGGTATTTTTATGGTTAAAACAAAAGAGGGAGCTTCACAATTGCAATTGCTGCGAGCGTTGGATCGTGGTATTAATACCAGTTCGGTGTTGATTATCGCAGCCAGTTTTTTGGTTGTTTGGCTGTTGGGCTTGAGCTATTGGATTTGTGGTTCGATAGTTGTTGGATTGTTGACCGGGATTGTAATCGGGAAAGCTACAGAGCATTATACATCTCACGCTTATAAACCCACTCAGGATATAGCAAAGGCTTCTGAAACGGGGGCGGCTACCGTTATTATAAAAGGTATAGGAACGGGAATGATCTCAACGGCTATCCCGGTGATTGCGATTGTGATCGGCATTTTGTTGGCTTATATGTTTGCTGCGGGATTTGATATGGGAAATATGTCAATGGGATTATATGGGGTTGGAATAGCTGCGGTCGGAATGCTTTCAACGTTAGGTATTACGCTGGCGACAGATGCTTACGGTCCGATTGCTGATAATGCCGGTGGTAATGCGGAAATGAGCGGATTGGACGAAACAGTGCGGCAACGTACGGATGCATTGGACGCTTTAGGTAATACAACAGCGGCTACCGGCAAAGGGTTTGCCATTGGTTCGGCGGCATTGACGGGATTAGCCTTGTTAGCTTCTTATATAGAGGAAATAAAGATCGGATTGATCCGTTTGGGACATACGACATTGGAGATGGGGAGCGGTGTTATTGATACTTCGTCGGCTACGCTAAAAGATATGATGACTTATTATGATGTGAATTTAATGAATCCGAAAGTTCTTGCCGGTGTTTTTATCGGTTCGATGGTCGCATTCTTGTTTTGTGGTCTGACAATGAATGCCGTGGGGCGGGCTGCTCAAAAAATGGTCAATGAAGTTCGGCGCCAATTCCGTGAAATTAAAGGTATTATGGAAGGAAAAACCGAACCGGATTATGCCCGTTGTGTGGAAATATCCACTCGTGGAGCTCAACGGGAAATGATATTTCCCTCGTTGCTGGCTATTGTTATTCCGATTCTTATAGGTTTACTATTAGGAGTTGCCGGAGTGATGGGTTTATTGGTCGGAGGTTTAGGTTCAGGCTTTGTCTTGGCTGTATTTATGGCAAATTCAGGCGGTGCTTGGGATAATGCGAAGAAGTATGTTGAAGAAGGTCATTTGGGCGGTAAAGGTTCGGAATGCCATAAAGCAACGGTCATTGGCGATACAGTTGGCGATCCGTTCAAGGATACTTCCGGTCCCAGCTTGAATATTTTGATCAAATTGATGAGTATGGTTGCAATTGTGATGGCGGGCGTTACTTGTATGTATAGTTTATTATAGTTTAATCTATTGACTGGATCTATTTCTTTTGTAAGTTACGTGAAATAGTAAAAAGTTTATAATCATTCTTTCCCGTCCAATTATTGATTTGAACAGATATTTGTTTATTTTCTGCTAAAATCAATGAATGGACGGGAAATTTTTTATAAAATGATGCTTGAGATTCGCTACTTAAAGAGTTGAAGATTATCGCTAACTAATATATGATTTCTGAAAAAATATGATCTCTGTCATCTTTTTCTTTATATTAAATTTTTGTGGTCGGACAGGGAGTAATTTGTTTCATTATTAAAAAAAACTTATTTCTCAATAATCAATCTGAGAATCCACTGAACATCCTGAAGCAGGCTTATGATATGCCTTAATAATAAGAAAGGACACCGGAACAATAAAGTTTTGATGGAGATGTTGACTGTATTATTTTAATACATTTGACATTGATTCTGTATAAAAAAATGACGGTTATTCGTGGAAAAATGATTATATTTGCACGTTCTGTGAAAAAAAATCAATTAAATAGAGATATGAGCGAAGAGATAGAGAAATTAGAAAGAGAATATACGGCGGATAGCATCCAAGTGCTTGAAGGACTGGAAGCCGTGAGGATGCGTCCTTCAATGTATATTGGAGATGTGAATACAAAAGGCTTGCATCATTTGGTCTATGAAGTGGTGGATAACTCCATTGATGAAGCATTAGCCGGACATTGCGACCATATACAAGTGGTTATTAATGAAGACAATTCAATAGCGGTCAGTGATAATGGTCGTGGTATTCCTACAGGATTCCACGCTAAAGAAGGCAGATCTGCCTTGGAAGTGGTTATGACTGTCTTGCACGCAGGAGGTAAATTTGATAAAGATTCCTATAAAGTATCCGGAGGATTGCACGGAGTTGGCGTGTCGTGTGTCAACGCTTTATCTTCAACATTGGTGGCAGAGATTTACCAAAATGGTAAGATTTGGCGGCAAGAATATCACAAAGGTGCTCCGGCAGGTGATGTTCAAATTATCGGCGAAACGGAACGGACTGGTACAACAATTACGTTTAAACCGGATGACAGTATCTTTTATGTCACAGAGTATAAATACGATATATTGTCTGCCCGTTTACGTGAATTGGCTTATTTGAATAAAGGTATTCGCTTGTCATTGACCGATAAACGTGACATCAATACTGAAACCAATGAACCACGATGTGAAGTGTTTTATTCTACTCTTGGATTGCGTGAATTTGTAGAGTATTTGGATAATGTTCGAGAAAAATTAATCGAAAATACAATAGATATTTCTACTGAAAAGAACGGGGTACCTATTGAAGTGGCGTTACACTATAATACCGGTTTTTCGGAGAATGTATTTTCTTATGTGAACAATATTAATACAATAGAAGGGGGTACTCATCTTGCCGGTTTTAAACGAGCGTTAACATCAACATTGAAAGCTTACGCGGATAGTCATAGTATGTTGTCAAAATTGAAATTTGATATCAATAGTGATGACTTCCGTGAAGGATTAACAGCTGTTATTTCTGTCAAGGTGGCAGAACCGCAATTTGAAGGACAGACGAAGACGAAGTTAGGTAATACAGATGTTGGTACGGCTGTTTCACAGGCTGTAACTACGTTATTGACCAATTATTTGGAAGAAAATCCGAAAGATGCAAGAGCTATTGTTGATAAGGTGATATTGGCTGCAACGGCTCGTCACGCAGCACGAAAGGCTCGTGAGATGGTGCAACGTAAAACGATATTAAGCGGTTCCGGTTTACCCGGTAAATTAGCTGATTGTTCTGATAATGATCCGGTAAAATGCGAGATATTCTTAGTGGAGGGAGATTCAGCAGGGGGTACGGCAAAACAGGGACGTGACCGTAGATTCCAAGCGATCTTACCATTGCGGGGTAAGATATTGAACGTTGAGAAAGCGATGCTGCATCGTGTTTTTGAAAGCGAAGAAATTAAAATTATATTTCAAGCATTAGGAATTTCAATAGGTACGCAGGAAGATAGTCGGGCTGTTAATTTGGAAAAAATCAGGTATCACAAAATTGTAATTATGGCGGATGCCGATGTCGATGGTGCGCACATTGCCACCTTAATTATGACATTATTTTTCCGTTTTATGCGACAGGTGATAGAAGAAGGATATTTATATATTGCTACACCGCCTTTATATTCTGTGAAAAAAGGAAACAAGGATCAACGATATTGTTGGACGGATAAAGAATTGGAGCAATTAGTAAATGAAATGAGTAACGGAAAAGGTGATGGCGGTTTGCATATCCAACGTTACAAAGGTTTGGGTGAAATGAGTAAGGAACAGTTGTGGGAAACAACTATGTCTCCTGAACATCGTATATTGAGGCAAGTTTCCATAGAAAATGCAGCCGATGCCGACCGTATTTTCTCAATGCTAATGGGTGATGATGTCCCACCAAGACGGCAATTTATAGAGCAGAATGCAACTTATGCAAAGATTGATGCTTAGATAAAAAAGAGTGCTTTCAGCACTCTTTTTTGTTTTTGAGACCTAATAGTTATGAAATAAGGTAGGAATATAATAGATTATAAATGAATATTGCAATTTTTTGTGCTTCTGCAGATTCAATAGATGCATTGTATCGAGAGGATGCTCGAAAGATCGGGCAGGAGATAGCCCGACATTCGTGGCATTTAATCTATGGCGGTACTTCTTTAGGTTTAATGAAAGAAGTAGCTGAGTCAACAATTGAAAATGGAGGTGATGTCACCGGAATTATTCCTGAGTGTATTCGTGAGCGAGGGGTAGCCGCTGAAAATATAGGACGTTTGATGATCGCTTCGGATATGAAAGAACGTAAGTATATGCTTCGACAATATTCGGATGCCTTTATTGCTCTTCCGGGAGGATGGGGAACGTTGGAAGAAATTTCAGAGGTTATTACTTTAAAACAATTGGGGTATCACAATAAACCAATTGTATTTTTAAATACCGATGGTTTTTACGATCGTTTTTTTGATTTTATTCATACCATTCGAGAACAAGGTTTTGTCTCTCCGGCTTACGATTGTTTATACAAAGTGGTGGATCAGGTGGAAGAGGCTATTGAATATATTCAAACATATAAACCGGCGAATTTTAAAGCAAAATATTAAGAGTCATAAGGAAAGAAGATCACTGTAATAGTTCTGTCTATATTAATAATGTTGTATAAAAATATTTTTTATACAACATTAAAAAATGATCTTAACAAGTTTGATACTGTTTGGTATGACAGCATCTTTGGGGAGTTTTGATGTACTCTCTTTTATTTAAGCTTCAGTCCCTTCTAATAAACCGCGTCCGATTTTAGTCATTTCATTTGTATCTTTCAGTAAAGCAACTACTTTATCCAATACCCCGTTAATGAAAGCTCCACTTTTGGGAGAGCTGTATGTCTTTGATATTTCAATATATTCGTCTAAAGTTACTTTTATTGGAATAGAAGGAAAGTTTTTTAATTCTGCAATAGCGCACGACATAATTAATTTGTCCATATCAGAAATACGATCAAGCTCCCAGTTAAAGGTGAATTTATCTACCAACTGAATATTTTTATCGTATTCACAGAAAGCTTTACGCATTAAGATGCGGGCGAATTCTAAATCTTCTTCTGGTTTATATATCGGGAATAGAATATTGTTATCTTCGCTCTGATTTTCTTTTAGATGCCAAAGAGTTTTGTAGACAACGCTTAATACTAATTCAAAGTCATCATTCCAAAAGATGTTTTTTTCTTCTAAGGTTTGATAGAACATTTCATCTTGAATAATTAACTCTGAAAACAGATCAAGGACTAATTGTTTGTGCTGTTCAAAGGTAATCTCCTTACTTTGCATATATTTCTCGTAAAGAGGAAGTTCCAATAATTTATTGTAAAAATAAATGACTGTTTCCTGATCATTATTCCAAGAAATTAAATTAGTATTGATATAGGTTTGGAATTTTTTATTATTGGCGATGATGTCAAATACCGGATTTTGAATAAAACGGACATTGGGATTTAAATCAATATCTGATGCGATGCGACGGTTACGTGCTACATCAATTTTCAGAAAAGCTTTGTGCCGAATTTCAGTGATGAGTAATAAGGTTTCGTAATATAAATCCGTACTTTTCGACATACTTTTTAGTAAATCGCGTTCAATTTCGGCAAGACTTGCACTTTCTTTCTTACTAAAAGCATAAAGTAG
Organism: Odoribacter sp.; assembly: GCA_036657595.1. Lineage (GTDB taxonomy): Bacteria > Bacteroidota > Bacteroidia > Bacteroidales > Marinifilaceae > Odoribacter. The sequence goes on from JAVXFZ010000007.1 coordinate 28,752, forward strand.
CTGCAAAACTTTAATTCTGATTAATCTTCTGCTTGTCATTTTTATGAAGAACTATATATGTTATATTGATTTTAACGTGGCAAAAGTAGTAAATTTATTGAAAATTGAAAATTGAAAATTGAAAATTATATCTTTGTAGAATAATAAATGAATTTAGACGATCTGGTGGTTATGAAAATAGGCATAAAATTATTATTGATTTTTTTATTTATAGGAGGAAGTATTTCTATTTCCGAAGCGCAGGAATTGAAATGTACGGTTTCGATATCCTCCCAAAAGATACAGGGAACTGATCGAGAACTTTTCAGTAATATGCAACGGGATTTATATGAATTTTTGAATAATAAACGTTGGTCAGGAAATGTATTTGCTTATGATGAACGAATT
>JAVXFZ010000007.1:29238-68982 GCA_036657595.1 Odoribacter sp.
AACGAATTAGTATTTAGTTGCTTTATTCAATAGGTATGTGCATATTAGGATATAGAATAATTGAATTTTAAGATAGTATGATAGAAAGTATAAGTATTAATAATTATGCATTAATTGACAAGACGGATATAACATTGGAAAAAGGATTTTCAGTTATAACTGGGGAAACAGGTGCTGGAAAATCTATCCTATTAGGGGCTATTGGTTTAACTCTTGGACAAAGAGCTGATGCATCGGCTATTATGGATAAATTAAAAAAATGCGTTGTAGAGATTGAATATAGTATTGTGGGATATCATTTAAATGAATGGTTTCTGGAAAATGATTTGGATTATTCTGAAAATGTAGTTGTTCGGAGAGAATTTACGGTGGAAGGAAAATCCCGATGTTTCATCAATGATACACCAGTGAGTAATAAATTATTGAAAGATTTTGGAAGTTTTATGGTGGATGTACACTCCCAACATCAATCATTATTATTGGGACAACCGGAATATCAGATAGAGATTTTAGATTCTTTTTGTGATAATGGAGAACTATTAAAGAAATATCAGGCACAATATCAGATCCGCAAGAAATTGTTGGCAGAGTTGAAAGAGATGAATACTATGGCGGAAAATGCGGAAAAGGAAATTGATTATCTGAAATTTCAGTTTAGCAAGTTGGAAAATGCAAATTTGCAAAAAGGTGAAAAAGAAACTTTGGAAGAAGAATTGGATTTACTGACAAATGCGGAAAATATAAAATCCGTTTTAAGTAGTATTCCGTGGAATCTTCGGGATATGGAACATTCGGTGATCGAAGTGTTGAAGGATTCACGTAATGCTATGATGGCATTAGATCATAAGCTACGAGAAGCCGGAGAATATGCTCAACGATTAGATTCTGTTATCATAGAATTGAACGATATAGCAGATGAAACTGAAAGAAAGACTGAAAACATTGAATATAATGCCGGAAGAATAGAAAAAATCAATTCGAGACTGAATGTCATTTATGATTTATTGTATAAATATAAAGTAGAATCTGTGGCTGAATTAATGAACCTGCGGGATGAGTTGCAAGGAAAATTAAAGAAAGTGGAGGAAAGTTCAGAAGAGATTGAAAAATTGGAAAAGAGATTGAAAGAAGCAGAAACTAACTTGCGTATATTAGCCGGAGAAATACATCAAATCAGAACAGTAGCTGCAGAAAAGTTGTGTGAGAAAATGAAGCATTTATTGGTAGATTTGGGTATCAAACACGCTGAATTTATTGTATCTTTGGTATTGTTAGAGGATTTTACACCAACCGGTTTTGATGATGTGAAATTTTTATTTGCAGCTAATAAGAATCAGCAACCGGGAGAAATTGCAAAAGTCGCTTCGGGAGGAGAGATTTCACGAGTAATGTTAGCTTTAAAATATGTCCTGTCTGCGACAAAACAATTGCCGGTAATCATTTTTGATGAGATAGATACAGGCTTGTCAGGAGAGGTTGCTCACAGAATGTCACAGATGATGCAAGAGATGGCTACCCGGATGCAGGTAATCAGTATTTCTCATTTACCACAGATTGCGGCGGCAGGGAACTGTCAGTTTAAAGTATATAAAGAAGATAATCAGGATACAACTATATCCAAAATCCGGAAACTATCACTTGATGAACGCATATTAGAAATTGCAGGTATGATCAGTGGTAAAGAAATTACTTCAGCTGCTGTTGAAACAGCAAAGAATCTATTAAGGCTTTGATAGATAGATTTTAGTATATTTATTTGAAGAAAAAATTCTGTAATATATTGAAATTGTTCTTCTGTAAATAAAACAAGAATTACTCTGTTTGATCCAGATTATATTCTATTTTTGTACAGTATTGAGATTGCTGTCTATTGGAAATTGAAAACATTTTATTTCAGAGAGAATAAATAAATCGGTAGACTTGATAAACCATAAATTAAATACAAAGAAATGGCTTATAACTTATTAAAAGGAAAGAAAGGAATTATATTTGGAGCATTGAATGAGATGTCAATTGCTTGGCAAGTAGCTGAAAAATGTATTGAAGAGGGAGCAGATATTGTATTAACTAACACACCGCTTTCAATTCGAATGGGTGATATACAAGAATTTGCCGAAAAATATAATTTACCCTTGATTCCTGCTGATGCGACAAATGTAGATGATTTGACCCATTTATTCCAAGAATCGATGAATCATTTTGGTGGAAAGGTAGATTTTGTACTACATTCTATCGGAATGTCACTAAATGTACGCAAGAAAAGACCATACGATGATTTGGATTACGATTTCTTGCAGAAGACAATGGATATATCAGCTGTTTCGTTCCATAAAGTATTGCAAACAGCCAAACAATTGGATGCTATCAATGAGTGGGGTTCTGTTGTCGCTTTATCCTACGTGGCTGCTCAACGTACAATGTATGAATACAACGATATGGCTGATGCAAAAGCAATGTTGGAGTCTATAGCCCGAAGCTTTGGATATATTTATGGGCGAGAGAAGAAAATTCGTGTCAATACGATTTCACAGTCGCCGACTATGACGACGGCAGGAAGTGGTATCAAGGGGTTTGATTCATTAGTTGATTTTGCTGATCGAATGTCGCCTCTTGGAAATGCAACAGCGGAAGAATGTGCTAATTATTGTATCTGTTTATTTTCTGATCTTACTCGTAAAATTACGATGCAAAATCTTTATCACGATGGAGGATTCTCAAGTATGGGTATGAGTTATCGTGCAATGAACCAATACAATAAAAGTTTTGAAAATGATGATAAGAAATAAATGTATAAATTTTTATCTTCTATTTTTATTTTAAACTATGTATTTATTTTTTGATACAGAAACAACAGGATTACCCAAACGTTGGAATGCTCCTGTAACGGATGTAGATAATTGGCCTCGATTAGTGCAATTAGCTTGGATTATGTGCAACGAGGAGGGGGAAATTATTGATAGTAGAGAGGTTATCATTCGTCCGGATGGATTTGTTATACCTTCGGATGTTGTTCAATTGCATCATATCACGACACAGATTGCAACAGAAAAAGGATTGCCTATTTTGGAAGTGATGGAACAATTTGCTGATAAAGTGGATGAAGCTTTTGCTTTGATTGGACATAATATTAGCTTTGATGAATGCATTGTAGGTGCTGAATTTGAGCGATTAAGAATGATGACCAGTCTTTTCCTGAAACCTAAATATTGTACAATGAAGAGTTCAACAAATTATTGTAAATTACCTGGTAAAAAAGGTTTTAAATCCCCTAAACTTTCAGAATTACACCAAATATTATTTGGTGTTGGTTTTGATAATGCCCACAATGCTCTTGCCGATGTAGAAGCTACAGCCAGATGCTTTTGGGAATTAAAGAAAAGAGGAGTAATTAGATAAATAACATTAAGAAATGATATTTCTATTCTAAATTTTGAAGTTCCTTATTTAGGAGCTTAGAAAGTGATAAATAAGTCAATAGGCTCAAATAAACGCGATAGATAAAAGACAAACTATTATGGCTAATAAACCGGATTATAATACAAAGAAAAGCACAAAAGATTTGCAGGGAGAATATGGTAAAATACCTCCTCAGGCAGTAGATTTGGAAGAAGCTGTATTAGGTGCTTTGATGTTAGAGCGGGATGCATTTTCAATCGCAGGAGATTTATTAGTGCCAGATGCGTTTTACAAAGATGCTCATCAAAAAATTTTTAAGGCGATCTGTAAATTATACCAGAATAATGATCCGGTGGATTTATTAACAGTCAGCGAATCTCTTAAACAAAGCGGAGAACTGGAACAAGTTGGTGGATATTATTACCTCTCTCAATTGACGTCGCGTGTCGCTTCAGCTGCACATATCGAATTTCATGCAAGGATCATTGTTCAAAAGTATTTGCAGCGCAAATTGATCGGAGTGTGCACGGAATTACAGGAAATGGCTTATGATGATGCGACGGATGTATCAGATTTGATGGATAAGGCGCAAAAATCTGTCTTTGAAATTGCTGACGGAAATATTAAAAAAGATACTGCTGAGATTCGTCCTATTATTGAACTGGCGATTGAAGGAATACAGGCTGCAGCTGAAAAACCAGATGGAATCAGTGGTATTCCTTCCGGTTTTTATGCATTGGATGCAGTCACATCGGGTTGGCAACCTTCCGATTTGGTAATTGTTGCAGCTCGTCCAGCAATGGGTAAGACTGCATTTGTATTATCTATGGCTCGTAATATGGCTGTGGTGCACCATTATCCGGTAGCTGTATTTTCATTGGAAATGTCAGCAATACAGTTAGTGAATCGTTTAATTGCCAGTGAAACAGAGATTCATTCGGAAAAATTAAAAACCGGAAGACTAACAGAGGAAGAATGGGAACAATTACATAGTCGGATTAAAGCTTTGATGGAAGCACCTATTTTGGTGGATGATACGCCGGCATTATCTATATTTGAATTGCGTGCAAAATGTCGGAGATTAAAGCAAAAATATGATATAAAAGTATTAATCATCGACTATTTACAGTTAATGACAGCTGGTGCTGATATGCGAGGGAATAGGGAACAGGAAGTGAGTATGATTTCCAGGCAATTAAAAATTATTGCCAAAGAATTGAGTATTCCTGTTATTGCTTTATCACAGTTAAATCGTGGTGTTGAAGCGCGTCCTGATAAAAAACCAATGTTATCGGATTTACGAGAGTCCGGTTCTATCGAGCAGGATGCTGATATGGTTATGTTTATCCATCGTCCGGAAAAATACGGTATTACACAGGATAGCGAAGGAAACTCTTTATTGGGGATTGCCAGTATCATTATTGCAAAACATCGTAATGGTGCAGTGGGGGAGATAAATTTACGTTTCCGGGCTGAATTGACACAATTCTGTAATTTAGAAACGAATTCACCATTTGCTTCAAACGTTTCTACTGGAGAAGTGGTCACTCAGATTATTGGTTCTAAGATGAATGATGATGTTCCTGCTTTAAATCAAGGATTTGATGGTATGCGAGATAGTTTTAATGCACCATTTTAAAGACAGTCTACCATAAAATGAAAGGATGTAGATGAAAATAGGAATATTGATTTTATTATGCTTGATCGGAATGATCGGAAGAGCAAATCATATTCTGATTCCGATGGATCAGACACAGACGAATCATTTGAAAGCGTATGGTATTGCTTATCACGCTTTGCAAAAAGGGTATGAAATTCAATGGTTATTGAATTATAGAGGGGGAAGTTTTATTTTACCATTTGATGCGGATGGAAGAACTGAATGTTTGTTAAAAGGAATTAGTTTTGAAGTGATTCCTCCGTCACGTTTGAACGCTATATTGTCAGAAATATCTTCTCCAGAAGTAAATGCTGATGCTGTTAAATTAGAAAAAGCACCTAAAATTGCAGTCTATTCACCTAAGGAGAAAAAACCTTGGGACGATGCTGTAACATTAGCATTAACTTATGCAGAAATTCCCTATGATGTAGTCTATGATTCTGAAATAATGGATGGACACTTGAAGAATTATGATTGGTTGCATTTACACCACGAAGATTTTACCGGGCAAATGGGCAAATTTTATAATTCCTATCGCCATATGGATTGGTATAAAGCAGAGGAAGAGTCAAATAAACAGACCGCTCTGAAATATGGATATACGAAAATCTCTGAACTAAAAAAAGCAGTAGTAAGGAATATTAGTGACTATGTGTCTGCCGGAGGATTTATGTTTGCTATGTGTTCGGCTGCGGACACTTATGACATAGCATTAGCCGCAATGAAGGTAGATATTTGTGATGTAATGTTTGATGGAGATCCGATGGATCCTAATGCTCAAGCTAAATTAGATTATTCAAATACATTTGCTTTTAAAGACTTTCAATTGGAATTGAATCCAAATGTCTATGAATATTCCAATATTGATATGACAGAAAAAAGAAAAGTTAATGAAAGAGATGATTATTTTTTGTTATTTGAATTTTCTGCCAAATGGGATCCTGTGCCAACAATGTTGTGCCAAGATCACGAAAATATGATCAAAGGATTTATGGGACAAACGACAGCCTTTAATCGAAATTTGATTAAATCTAATGTATTAGTTATGGGGGAAAATAAAGTATCTGGTGAAGCCCGATATATTCACGGTGAATATGGAAAAGGCACTTGGACTTTTTTTAGCGGACACGATCCGGAAGATTACCAACATTTTGTTGGAGATCCTGTGACAGACTTGGATTTACATAAGCAATCTGCCGGTTATCGTTTGATACTTAATAATGTATTATTTCCGGCAGCTCGAAAAAAACAGCATAAAACATAAAATTATAGAGAGAGAAAGATGAAAGCAAAATTATTATTTTTATTAAAATATTATCTGTTTTGGATTATTTTATCATTATTTGCTAAAATTATTTTCCTTTTTTATCAATGGCAAGATACAATGGCTTTAACAGGAGGGGATTTGTGGAATATTTTTGTCAAAGGTATCCCTCTTGATCTATCTTTAGGTGGATATGTCATTATGCTTACAGCTATTATTCTGATAGGGTCGTCTTTTTGGAGTGAAAAAGTAATTCGTTTAGTGCTTTCAATTTTAACTTTTTTGTTATTGATATTCTTTTCTATTGTTACGACGGTAGATTTAGAATTATTTAAAAATTGGGGATTCCATATAGATTCTACACCATTGATGTATTTAAAGACTCCGAAAGAAGCAATGGCTTCTACACCTTTGTGGATCGTTGGTTTCTTATTATTATTAATGATAGGTTATACAGCTGTTGCCTGGTTATTATTTCGACGTTTTGTTTTATCGACCTTGCATTACAAAGGAAAGAATTACCTAAGTATTCCTATATTTCTATTGATAGGTGGCTCTATGCTTATTCCTATCAGGGGTGGTTTTAACGTTGCTCCCTTGAATAGCAGTTTTGTATTCTTCCATCCTAAAAATATGTATGCCAATCAGGCGGCTGTTAATCCTGTTTGGAATTTTATTTACGAATTGATGCATCTGGAAAAAATTGGAAAACAGTATGTATTTATGCCGGAAAAAAGAGCTGTTCAGATTGTTGATAGTGTTATGCAAACCGGCACTAATTATCCTCGTTTATTGAAAACAAACCGTCCTAATATTGTTTTTTTATTATTGGAAAGTTTCACTGCCAATGCCATAGAGGCTATCGGTGGAGTTGCTGGAATTACACCTACTTTGAATGCTCTTGCTCACGAAGGAATCGTTTTTTCTAATATTTATGCAACTTCATCTCGTTCTGATCGGGGGATGGTTGCTGCGATCAGTGCGTTTCCATCTCATCCGGCGATTGCAATGATAAAATATCCAAATAAGATGATGGAACATCCTCGTTTTCCGAAAGATCTGGAAAAAATGGGATATGCCACTCGTTATTATTATGCCGGTGATATTAATTTTGGTAGTTTCCGCTCTTATGTTACAATGAGTTTTCAGGATATGGTAACAGAAGATGATTTTTCAGGTGAAGCCATTAAAAATCGCTTTAAATGGGGCGTACACGATCAGTATATGTTTGAGCGTTTGTATGAAGATATAGAAAAAGCTCCCCAACCATTTATGTATATGGCTTTTAATATGAGTAGTCACGAACCGTTCAACGTTCCCGGTGAAAAAAAGATTCTCGGTAATGACATTGAACATCAATTTATGAATGCCATTCATTACAGTGATCATTGCATTGGTGAATTTATACGTAAATGTAAAGAATCCGGAATTTGGGATCATACATTGTTTGTTCTGATGGCTGATCACGGAACACGGCATATTATGCATATTGATCCATCGTCTCCTGCCGCTTATCACATCCCTTTGATTTTAACAGGTGGTGTATTAAATGTGCGGGATACCGTTATTACAACCATTGGTTCGCAAACAGATATGGTTGCTACATTATTAGCTCAGTTGGATATGGATCATTCTACTTATAAATACAGTCGGAATTTGTTGGCAAATCCCATTATCCCTTTTGCTTTTTATTCATATCCGAATGCTGCCGGTGTCATTTCTGAACACGGAGTCAGTATCTTGGATTTACAAGGATTACATTTCATACAAGAAGATTCATTACATAAAAATAACGAATTATTAAAAGCATATCTGCAGAGTATAAACACAGATGTACATCAATAAGCTTCTACATTTTAGTAATATCTTCACAACGCAAACACAAGATAGTAAGGTCGTCCGACTGTTCTCTATCGCCAATATGATTTTGTAGATTGTATAACAGTGTTTGAATAATAACATCAGGTGTATCATTCTCAGCATCTTTGATACATTTGATCATATTGTTCTGTCCGTAAAAAATTCCTTTTGTATTTTCAGCATTGGTGACACCATCCGTATACCACAATAGTGTAGTATTTTTACGGATAGTATAGGTCTGTTCGTTAAATTTGAATCCTTTAAAAATACCAATCGCTATATTCGGAAATTCGTCTAAAAAATAACATTTCTCCTTTTTAGAAATAATTAGAGGATAAGGATGTCCTGCATTTGTGAAAGTCATAACGCAGGTACTCAGATCTAATCTACCAACAAACATTGTTATATACATATCATCATCTGCATTTTCACACATATATTTATTGATAATATCACAAATTGCAGCTGTTGAAGCATTCTGATTAGCGACATAACAGAATAATTTACAAATAGATGCCATATAAAGAGCAGCAGGTATGCCTTTCCCTGCAACATCTCCGATGACAAAATAGAGTTGATTATCTTTTATAAAATATTCATATAAATCGCCTCCGATTTTTTTACATTGACTTAATTTTGCTGCCAATTTTATATTTTTCGGCAGAACAATATCTTTTGAAAGGAAGCGTTCCTGCACTCTACTGGCTACTGACATTTCAGTGCTCATTTGCTCTTTTTCCACTGTTTTTATCCTAAGAAACTCAAGGTATTTAATAAGATTTTGCTGCATATATTTAAATGCTTCATATAATTCATTGATTTCTTGGTTTGCTTTTAAGATGGGCAATTTAACATTAAATTGTCCTTCTGCTATACATCTGGTAGAATCTGCTAATTGTTCAAGTGGAGAAGATACAGTATGCACAATTTTAATAATTCCAATAAATAGAGCCAATAGTCCCACACCCAAACAAATAAACAATAAAAGATATAATTTATTGGTAGAATTTAGTATTTCGTTATAGGGACAAATGATGCCCATACGCCAATTCATCGCTTGAATAGGTGTAAAATATAAATAATGTTTGGTATTATTTAAAACGATATAACTTTCACCTGTTTCTCCATTTATAATTTTCTTATTAATATGTCGAAAATTGTGAGTATTATAACGGTTGTATGCCATAGGGGTGTTTATCATTTTCGAATTAGGGTGTGCAACATAACGTCCCTGACTGTCAACGATGAATAAATAGCCGGATTTAAATAGATCATAATTACATAAAAAATCTGTGATTGTTTTCAACGGAAAATCTATTTTCAATATACAGATAGGGCGATGGAAACGATTATAAATAGGTTGACAATAAGCAATAGTTTGATTATTATCCACTTGTGAATAAATCCAATAACCATTTTGTTGATTTCTTCTGATAATTTGAGTAGTGTCAAGATGACAGAAATCACAATGCATAGTAGAATCAATTAATTCTATTTTTCCATTTTTCCCCCGAAAGGCTGTGATATGAGCTCTTTCTGATCCTTCTATACGATGGGAATCATAATGTATTGAACTTCCGATCAGCATAGAATAACTTTTTAGAATCTGTACGGGAAGACCTGAGATTTTTTCATATTCTAACTTATCTTGTTGGTTTATAATGTTATTAGATATTTCTTCTATCTTTAATATTTCACGTTCAAAAATCACCAATACATTACTGGCAATAGTTTTAGCCTGTGTGTAAGCATTATTTTTAATAAATTGTTGTAAGGAATTGGTTAATACCAATGAAATACAGATAAATGCGATTAACAAAACAATCATTAAGTAAATAATCAATTGTTTGGAAAAACTGATATTGGGGTCTATTTTCATAAAAAGATTCAAAAAGTCCGCGATGTTCAGTGTAAGTAGTCTATTTTGCTACCGATTTTAGTATAAGTTCTGTAATAGCTGGTCTAAGACCAATGCGTCCCGGGAAACCGATATATCCTTGTCCTCGGCTAACATATAAAAATTGATTATTCTCTTGATAAAGACCGTCATATTCAGGGTATATGTGTTGTGCAGGGCTCCATCTTTTTTTTCCTATTTTTATTCCCATTTGCATAGCGTGCGTATGTCCTGATAGGGTGAGCGGAATATTATGTTCTAACACCTCAGCTCTCCAGTGTGAAGGATCGTGGGAGAGAAGAATAATAAAATGATTCTTTTTGAGTAAATGGATAGCTTCTGCTAATTTACCATAACGGGGGAAAGGTGGATTACCCCAATTTTCAACACCGGCAAGCCACAAGGTATCCATCCCTCTAATTATAGGAACATTATTATTATTAAGCATTTGGAAACCGATAGTTTCCATATTCTTAAAAAACAGTTTAAGGTTTTCTTGTTTAGCTTCTTCTGTTGACCAACGGGTATAATCTCCATAATCGTGATTTCCGGTAATAGCATATTTCCCATAACGAGCTTTTAATTCCTTTAAATTTTTCATCCAGGGATTCATTTCAGATGCAAAATTATTAACCATATCTCCGGTAAATACGATCAGATCCGGATCTAAAGCATTGACTTCTTTTACTAATCGTGAAATTCCTGGGTAACTTTTCCCGTAACTTCCCAAATGTAAATCGGAAAGTTGAATGATTCTAAAATCCTCAAAAGCTTTCGGTAATTGGTTTAAATATACTGGGACAATTTCTGTCTTATAACAATAGCGACCTAATGTGATGCTATATAAAAGGATCATAAATACGAAAGTGGCAAAAATACTGGAAAACCATAGCACATAATGTCCGACGGATTTACTGAATATTTTGATAAAACGACCTATACCATTGAAAACAATAAAGAAAAATTTTGGTGTATAAAATAAAAAAATAAGTCCGACTAATTTCTCTATCCAAAAATAAGTTTCCGGTCCTTTTAAATGAAGTAAAAAGAACTGAAAACAAATCAAGAAAACTACAAAAATCAGGCTATGCAGACAATAAAGTAGGAGTTGCCATTTTTTGCGTAAATATACTTTGACTTGAAGCCAAAGTATCATATCTGTTAATAATATAAAGATAAGTCCTACTATAAATATCAAACTGCTGCTTCGCATAATTAACCGTTCAGAAATTATAAAGAAACTAAAAATCCTCTGATATTATTCAAAACTAAATCCGTCCTCTTTTTTTAACATACAATAGTTTAAAAAGATGATAGATGAAGTCAATCATAGTAGAAATAAGCTAAAAACGGTTTTAGTAATACCTTTTTTTAGCTCTTTCTTAATAGGTCAATAGATCATTAGAATAATCCGGAAATATGTCCGTTTTCGTCTATATCAATATTCTCAGAAGCAGGCTTATCGGGTAGACCCGGCATACGCATAATTTCGCCGGTGATAGGGATAATAAAGCCTGCACCGGAAGCTATTTCTATTTGCCGGACAGTTACAATAAAATCTTTGGGACGTCCCAGCAACTTGGGATTATCGGATAAAGATTTCTGCGTTTTTGCCATACAAATAGCCAATTTATCCAGTCCGAGGTTACTGATTTTTTTCAAATCACTTTTAGCTTGAGCAGTATAATCAATAGCGGCAGCACCGTATATCTCTTTAGCGATTGTTTCGATTTTCTTTTCTACACTCCAATTCCAGTCGTATAGCGGTTTCACAGAGCATACACATTGTTCAGCAACTTTCGCTACCAGTCTTGCTAATTTTTCTGCCCCTTCACCACCTTTAGCCCAAACATCAGCTACTTCCATAGGGACACCAAGTTCTTTGCATTTATCAGCTATCACCTGTATCTCTGCATCTGTGTCAGAAACAAATTTATTCAAAGCGACGATAGGGCAGACATTGAATTTCTTCATATTTTCAACGTGCTTTTCTAAATTCACAATCCCCTTGCGTAAAGCTTCAATATTTTCTTCTTTTAAATTTTCAACTTTAATTCCGCCGTGATATTTTAAGGCTCTGACAGTAGCAACCAGCACAACTGCACTTGGATGAAGTCCTGCTTTTACACATTTGATGTCAAAGAATTTCTCAGCTCCAAGATCAAATCCAAATCCGGCTTCTGTCACAACAAAATCAGAAAGAGAAAGCCCCATTTTAGTTGCCAATACTGAATTAGTCCCCTGCGCAATATTTGCGAACGGTCCACCGTGAATAATCGCCGAATTTCCTTCAATCGTCTGTACTAAGTTTGGTTTAATAGCTTCTTTTAATAAAGCAGCCATTGCTCCGTGTGCTTTCAGATCCCTTGCATATATTGGATGCTTGTCGTAAGTATAACCGATAAAAATATTTCCCAAGCGATCCTTCAGTTCTGTAAAACTTTCCACTAAACAGAGAATAGCCATAATTTCTGAAGCAGCTGTAATATCAAATCCTGTTTCACGCGGGATTCCTGATGCTGTACCTCCTAAGCCGACAATAATATGTCGTAGAGAGCGATCGTTCATATCCATTACCCTTTTCCAAGTTACCGTGCGTGGATCTAAATTAACAGTGGATGTTTTGCTTTGTATATTATTATCAATCAATGCAGCCAATAAATTATGTGCTTTTTCGACGGCATTAAAATCGCCCGTGAAATGAAGATTAATATCTTCCATCGGTAACACTTGTGAATATCCGCCACCGGTAGCACCTCCTTTGATACCAAATACCGGACCCAGAGATGGTTCGCGGAGGACAACCGTTGTCTTTTTACCGATGCGATTCAATCCTTCGGTCAGTCCGATAGAGATAGTCGTTTTTCCTTCTCCTGCCGGAGTGGGAGAAATAGCTGATACTAAGATCAGATGTTTATTCTGCATTTTTAAAGGATCAATCAAGGACAACGGTAGTTTTGCCTTGTATTTCCCGTATAATTCAATAGTTTCAGGGTCAATGTTCAATTTTGCGGCAATCTCTGTAATTGGTTTCAATTTTACAGTATTTGCAATTTCAATGTCTGTCATATTGTATGTATTAGTTGTCGTTGGTATGCTTTTATTTCAGGAAAAATTCAGTTGTACCGATTAATTCATTATCGCTAAATAATTCAGCTGTGTATTTCCCTTTTATCAAACTGCCGTCATTGGGCCAATAAATAGCCATTTCAAGTCGTTCGCCCTCGTAAGTAATCTCTCGTTTAGCAGAATAGGTCAGAGAGACATTTTGATATTTAAAGAATGCTTTATCGCTAAAGGCAATCACTTTATCATCCGGTCGTTTCAAGCGCAGATAAATGATTCGTTCTCCTCGTTTTGCTGTAATATTTTTAGTGACAATAAATTCGGCTTTCAGATTAAAACATTTTTTCCAATTTATTTCCCGATCTTTTTTATTCACCGGATATACAATAAAATTCTCTGTTTTGAGTGCGCTGGCTCTCGCAATCACCTCCTTCATATCCTTTTGCTGATTCTCTAATTTCTGATTACGTTCGCGTACCCAGTTTATTTGTTGGCGTACTTCCGTATTCTCTTTTGATAGCTTCTGATTAAGCTGATTCAAAGAATCAATTTGTACGACATAACTTCTCAACACTGTTTTTAAAGTACCGACTTCCTGTTTATAACGATTAATTTCAGCGTATGAATTATCCCTAAATTTTTTCATCTGATCGAGCAATGTAGCTATTTTCTCTTGTTCCGCTAATAGCTTCTCATTTAAGGTGTCATTGCTTGTTTTCAATCCGTCGTAATTAATACTAAGGTCAGATAATTCTTGTTGTAAAACTTCCTTTTCTTCGTGAATAACTGCAATGTGCTTTTTGTTTTCAGATTTTTCTATCAAAAAGAAAACCAACAGGGTGATGAGGATAGCTGATAGACAAGCAATAATAATGACAAATGTTTTATCTTTCTTGTCTTTGATAAATGTACTTTCTTCCATAGTTTAATCTCGTGTCTTTTTTTATATTCTTTTGTAAACGTAATAGTGCAAAGATATGAAAAATAAAAGAATAAATATGAGTGTTAAAACTAAAAGCATTCGAAGAAATTATTTTAATATTTTCCTTTATAAAATAATTGGTAAATTTGTTTTTTACAATTTTTAAACTTATTATTGTGAACAAAGTAACACTGAAAAAGTATAGCAATATTTTGAAATCTGAAACACTTCATTTCAAACTGCTTGCAAAAGTATAAACGAAATGGAAAGTACTACTGATAAAGAAAAATCAGATGCGTGAAGAATTCTTACAATACATTTGGGCAAACTCATTATTTAGGAGTAATGAATTCACCACAGTTTCGGGGAAAGCGGTGAAAGTGATACAGGCAGGGTCTTTAAATCGGGATGCTGGTCCTGACTTTTTTAATGCAAGGATTCGTATCGGCGACGTAGAATTTGCCGGAAATGTGGAAGTTCATTTACGTAACAGCGATTGGTATGCTCATAAACATCAGGTAGATGCGTCCTATAACAATGTTATTTTGTCTGTCGTCAGTGATGCGGATACTCAAATATATAATAAGGCGGGAAGAGAAATAGAAACGATCGTATTGGATTATGCCGGAAGTTTATATGAAGAATATCGGTTGATGCAGGGGAACAAAATGAAACCCGGTTGTCGCAGAAATCTGTCGAAAATAAATACAGAATATGTTAATCTCTCTTTACAATCGTTGGCAATTGAACGTTTGGAAAGAAAATGTCTGGAAATCAGTACGATACTTGAACAAACACACAACGACTGGGAAGAATGTTTTTATAGATGGATGTGTAAATATTGGGCAGGCAATGTAAATGCGGAGGCATTCTATCAATTATCGCTTCGTCTACCATATCGCATTCTACTTCGTTATGCAGATCAACAGCATATACTGGAAACCTTATTATTGGGATGTGCCGGATTATTAGAAAATGCCGATGATGATGAATATATCTTTTCATTAAAGCAAGATTTTCAATATCTAAAAAGCAAACACAATTTAGTGCCAATGCCTGCGGAGCAATGGAAATTTATGCGTATCCGTCCGAATGCTTTTCCTACGGTAAGGCTGGCATTGCTGGCTTCTTTTCTTCAAGGTTACGGCAACTTATTTTCGCAGGTATTAGAGGCTGTGACATTAAAAGATATAGCTGCATTATTAAACCTGTCTGCATCTTCTTATTGGTGTAAACATTACCGTCCGGGTGTCGTTACTGCCGAAAGACCTCGAAATTTAGGCGATCGGATGAAAAGAACACTTCTTATTAATGCTGTGATACCTTTCGTTTTCTTATATGGAGAAAAAATGGGAGAGGAGAAGTATCAGGAAAAAGCAATGCAATGGTTAGAAGAATGTCCGCCGGAGGATAATTACATTGTTCGAGCTTGGAGGAATTTGGGCTTTAAATTTAATTCTGCTTCTCAAACACAGGCTTTGATTGAATTATCGAAAGAATATTGTGATTGCCATCGTTGCTTGCAATGTCGGATTGGCAGAGAAGTACTAAAATGCTCTAATATTCTACACGATCATTTCTAAGGCTTCCTGACGTAATATTTCAGGTAAATTGATCTCTCTCTTTTCAAGACTGATCAGCCAATCCGTAATCTCTTCCTGACGCAGAGAATAAAGTATATCCCGAAATTCATCAATTTGTTTGTTGTTATAACAATTTGCCGGAATACCTTTATACAAATCCAATTCTTCGTCTTCAAAATAATCAATTTGGGAAGACGCTTTTTTTAATCCCTTTTCACAAATAGCGTGAGCACCACAACATTCCGCTGGAGGAGCAATGATCTCATTCGCTTCTTTATTCTTTCGCTGGCTTAAAAAAGTAAACAGGGCAACAATGATGAGCAGCCCTGTTATACCTAATACAATATAAATCATTCTTGAATGTTTAAACACTAAACTTTCTGTCTCTGATCCTTTTCTTATTTTTTCAATTCTTTTCTCAAAAGTTCAACCTGATTCGTCAATTTCTTAATCTCAACATCAGCATCTGCTTTTGTTTTTCTGATCCAAGTTAACTTCTTATTCATCTCTTCATTATCCGCTTGCAGCCTGCTCAGTTCATCAGCATTTGTCTGTTTGCTTGCCATTGCAGTTTCCAATTCGCTCTTCATCCTTCTGTTTTCAGCTTCCAAATTTGTTTGCAATTCGCTCAATTGACGGCGCAATTGATCTCGATCGGAGGTAGCTTTTTGTAAAGTGCTTTCCAAAGTAGTAATTTGTTCACCGGATGATTGGGTCGTCATTTTAATTTGATCGGCAACATCATTCAACTCTGATTTCAATTCCACCTGTTTGCTTTCAAGTGAACGTAATTTCGTATATAATTGATCAATTGTTTTATCTTTCACCGCATTATTTTCTGTCAACTTATATCGGATTGAATTGAAATCTTCTTTTGCTAATTTTAGATCGTTTTCCAATTTACTCTTATCCCTTTTCAGATCTAATACATTTCTATCAACCTCTCTCTTGGCTTTTGCCAAATCTTCAAACTTTTTCTTGGAAACGCACGATGACACAAGAGATGAGATTAAGATTAAACTTCCAACATATAAAACTGTTTTTTTCATATAGAATAATTCTAATTATTTATTGACACATTTTGGTTTTAAGCATTATAATTGCTTACTTTGGGGCAAATATATAAAATAAAATAGAAAACACACTTGAATTGTTTAAAACTATTAGTATGAATAAAAGATTCTTTTCGTTAATTATATTAATTTTAAGTTCTATCCTATCTGTAAATGCTCAGGATGACAGTAAAATAATAATTAAAGGGACTGTCATAAATGCCCAAACAGGAGAGCCGATTGCTTTTGCTAATATGGGGGTATTAGGGACTGTGGCAGGTGTCGCTTCAGATATGGAGGGGAGATTTGAATTGTCTGTTCCGGATAAATATGCTACAAATATCATTCGAGTATCAGCAGTCGGTTATGCAGGCTGTGATATGAAAGTATACGAGGCAAAAGCTAAGCCTGATTTAAAAATTGCTTTAAAACCGGTGACTTATGCCATCGGGGCTGTGGATGTACACGGTCAATTGCTCATTTATAAGAAAATGATTCAAAATGTTGTTTCCAATATCCTGAAAAATTACATCTCCAAACCGTATAGCTATGATGGTTATTTTAAATACAAGACAAACGTCAATGGAGAAGAGAAAGTAAAGGAAGCCATCGTCACTCTTTACGATTCCAAGGGCTATCATCGTAAAGATGTCGCTTCGGCATTTCAGGAACAAAACTACCATTTCAGCGAAGTGCGCCGTAGTCAAGAGCTCGGATCTGTATTAGACGGGCTGACTTATTTTGATGACATACTGACTGCCGATATTGTTCGGAACACTCGCAATGTGCTGGATATTGTCAATTCACGTGATTATAAATTAAAAAATAAGGGTAAATTGATCTACGAGGGCGATTCCGTTCAAATTATCGCTTATAATGTGGTAAATCCATCTATTTCAACAACAGGCGATCCATCTGTTCAAACTTACAACGGAGAGATTTATATCAATCAAAAAGATATGGCTGTTTTGAAAAATGTAATTAACATTACTTCAAGGAATTTCAATATACTGGGCAGAAATCTCGTGACTATAAATGAGCAATCGAAGAGCGATGTCAAAATGACAATTACAACCACTTATAAAAAGCTGAAATCAATTTATTTCCTCAGTGGAGTGACGATTGAATACACTTATAAAGAAGCGGATAAAGAGATAAAAGGAGAGATGGAATATGTGACCACCCGTGTGAATATAGAAACACCGACCCCTATCAAAGGACGGATGTATTATGAAGACATCAAGAAAAATGAAGATTTTTGGAAAGGCTACACCGTTTATTTTGAAAATTAAAAACAGATTAATAAACTCAAAAAAATGAAGGGGCAGAAAAATTTTCTACCCCTTTATTTTTTTATTTATTTCTTAAAAATATCTTCTTTCTTTAAAGGCTTTTGATTGATATGCCATTGAAAATCTTTTAAATAACGATCCTCCTTCGTCACTTTGAACAATGGATTCAACTTTCCTTCCGGTTTTGTTAGAAATACAATTTTCTTTACTCTCTTTTGAGTCAAATAAATATTCATATTAGAACAAATCGTC
This sequence comes from Odoribacter sp., assembly GCA_036657595.1. Classification (GTDB taxonomy): domain Bacteria; phylum Bacteroidota; class Bacteroidia; order Bacteroidales; family Marinifilaceae; genus Odoribacter. Next base: position 47,483 of record JAVXFZ010000007.1, read on the forward strand.
TTGTTCAATCCGAAAATCACGCCTTTATCATCCGTGTAGTAAAGCACTTCTCCATTACCGTTCACATAGACCTTTGTCAGTTCATTGTTAGTCACATAGCCGGTCATATTGCGACCTTTGATCTGATTAAACATTACGGTGTCAAGTTGGTTAATAATTAATGCTTTATTGAGTAAATGAAATTCATCCACCTGATTATTCCGGAGATGCATATCTATCGTCGTAGCCGTCATTTGATTGCCTCCTGCCCATACAATAGGTGCGGTATAAAGATAAATAGTCGAATCGGCTACCGGAAATACCATTGAGTCGCATAAACCCTGCAAATCCGTGCTAAAGAACTTTGTATTGAAGTAACACTTCATTACATTATTGCCGATAGAATCCTTTGTCATAAAAAGAGTATCGCCGTGTACAAAAAGCGAATCCGTTTTACCTGCCATAATCAGCAAGGCTCTTTGTGTCACATAGGCAGAATCATTACTTTTCTGTATTTCTCCATAATTCCCTTCGATAATGACGTTGTTTACCGTATCGTAAAGATGGATATTCTGCCGCATAATGGCAGTGTTCGTCATACTGTCAATGACCATCGTGTCGGCTCGTCCCCAATAATCAGTGTAGGTGATTCTATTGTTTTTATACAGTTCGGCGTGAGAAGTCATTGAATTATACCAACCGTTTTCAGAATATAAAGTTCTCTTATCTCCATAAATGTAAGTGGGTCCCAAGATCGTAATGATTTTCGTATCCGTTTTATACTTCATCGTGTCAGAAAACATTGTATAATCGGGCGTATAGACTTTCACACTGTCTTTAAAAAACATTTCACTAAGTGCAACGTGATAATATCCTTCATCGCTGATCAAAGTATTTACGCTGTCTTTGATAGTTCCTTTGTTGAAATAATATCCGATCCGTTGACCGGCATCATAATCCAAAAAATTCGTTGTCAGCGTGATCTGAGGATCTTGCATAATAACGTGATCCCTGACTTTCGCCATTTGCGAAATCCCGCTATAAGTCATATAATCCCCCCAAAGATTCAGGGTATCGTTTTGTATCACGTGTACATTGCCGAATGCTTCAACAAAATTACTATCGGGATAATTATACAAACTGTCGCAGGACATCAACATATTGTTATGTTCCAAACTGACATTACCGAATAATTTACTGATATTTTTTTTAAAATCCTGTGTTCCGGTGTCGGAATGCTTTATTTGAATAACAGCTTTATTCTGTGCTGTTGTTTGTAAACACACACTCAGAAGACAGGCAATGATCAGTAGAGCTTTTATACGCATTTTGTTTCAATAAAACTATTTTATAAATTCCCGAATCAAATCTTCCACCTGAATATGTTCCGCTTCTGCTTTGTAATTTTTGAAAATACGATGTCTCAGGATGGATTCGGCAACATATTTCACATCTTCAAGATCCGGTGAATATTTTCCTTGTAAAGCGGCATAAGTCTTTGCGCCGGCAACCAAAAATTGAGAAGCTCGCGGTCCGGCACCCCAATTCAAATATTTATCAGCCATAGGATGAGCACCGGGACGTCCCGGACGAGTCTTTGCCGCTAATTTTACGGCGTATTCTGTAATATGTTTGGGTACGGGCATTAAGCGGATGACCGATTGATATTTTAATATTTCTTCGCCACTGATGATCCTATTGAGTTTTTGTAAACCGACGCCTGTCGTATTTTCAACGATCCTAATTTCTTCCTCCAAAGTAGGATAATCAAGTATAATGCTAAACATAAAACGGTCTAACTGAGCTTCGGGCAGGGGATAAGTACCTTCCTGTTCAATTGGATTCTGTGTAGCCAGTACGAAGAAGGGTTGTTCGAGCTTTCGGGTAGTCCCTGCGGCGGTGATTTCCCGTTCTTGCATTGCTTCAAGCAAAGCACTTTGAGTTTTGGGAGGGGTACGGTTAATTTCGTCCGCCAAGATAATATTGGCGAATAAAGGACCTTTGATAAATCGAAATTCTTTGTTATTATCCAATATTTCAGTTCCGATAATGTCCGATGGCATCAAATCGGGAGTGAATTGAATGCGGTTGTATTTCAAATCGAGTGTTTCCGAAATAGCTGTCACCATTAAAGTCTTTGCCAATCCCGGCACTCCGATCAATAAGCAGTGACCGTTACTGAAAACGGACACTAATATTTTATTGACCACTTCCTCTTGTCCAACAATCTTACGGGCAATTTCTTTTTTTAACTCTTCATATTTTACTTTGAGCTCATTAATGAGCTTTACATTGTCTTCCATTCTTTTTTTATTTGGAATATTTATATGAAACAAATTTCCCACTTTCAGAGCTTATCAAATAAGTTCTTTCGGTTGGGAAATCTTTTTTTACTGACAACTTGATCCTTTATTTAATCCACCCCTCATACCGGAATTTAGAATCTTTGTAACTTTCATCAATATGAATGTAAGTAGCCGTTTGTTTTTCTTTGATCCATTTTTCCAATTTATCCATTTGCTTTTCATTTTTCAGCATCAACTCGAAATTTTGCCAATCGTCTTCCAAATTTGCTTTATGCATCGGATAAAATGCTTTTACTCTAACAATCTTATATTCTTCGCGTCCTTCGCCGTGATTAACAAAAGGATCTGAGATCTGACTCGGTTTCAGACGGTTCACTTCCCGTGCCATATCACCGGGAATATCAGCACGTGCGATCCGCGCTTCTGCCGTATTCGGATCAGCAAAAAGACCACCATTGTTTTTAGTCTTCTTATCTGTTGAGAAATAATAAGCAGCTTCTTCAAATGTCATTTTTCCATCATTGATGTATTGGCGGACTGTATCCAGCCGATTTAGTGCTTCTTGCTTTTCTTCGGCAGAGATTTTCGGCTGGAGTAGGATATGGCGAACGTTAATTTTCTCCCCTTGACGGTCTATCAGTTGTATGATATGAAATCCATATTCCGATTCCACGATCTTAGATATTTTTCCGGGTTTCAAGCTAAATGCAGCTTCTGCGAAAGCAGGATCAAGCCGACTTTTGGGCATATATCCCAATTCTCCACCTTTAGCGGCAGAACCTTCGTCTTCCGAATAAAGTACGGCAAGCGTATTGAACGTTTTTTCGCCTTTTAATATTTGATCACGAAATTCTCTCAATTGTTCTCTGATTCTCTCTTTTTCCGCTAAACTGACACTCGGTTGCAATACAATTTGTTGCAATTCATATTTATCCGGCATATCGGGTAAACTGTCTTTGGGAATCCTTTTGAAATATGTCCTGACTTCCGATGGGGTAAGGCGTATTTTATCAACAATCTTCTGTTGCATTTGTTCTGTCACCAATTGTTCACGGATTGGTTTCCTCATATCGTCTTTAATATCCTGCAAAGGCTTGCCAAAATAAACTTCCAGACGTTCCTGCGAGCCGATATGACTGATGAAATTCTCGATCTGATTGGATACGGCATTTTCCACTTCGTCTTCGGTGACTGTCACACTATCAATCTGTGCCTGTGCTAATAACAATTTTTGCACCAATTGATGTTCCAACAGCTCCGTTCGGTAGTCAGATGAAGAGGAGATCAATCCTCGCCCTTGTTCTTGCAGAAAAGCGTTCTCTATGTCTGATTTTAGGATAATCTCTTCCCCGACAATAGCTATTATTTTGTCAATAACGTTTTTCTGAGCGGAAATAAATCCGAATGGAAGTGATAGAGCAAGTAATAACAGATACTTTTTCATATAATTTATTTTACAATTTACAAAGTCGGTTGCTCAGTTTGAGCCCTCTAAACTACTATTTTTATTTATAACAGGAAAGTATGAAAAGAAGTTTAGTAAATTTTCACATAATCTTTCTTGATTCCCTCCTCATTGATTTGCTTTTCCAAATCAGTTTCAAATTGCAATTTCTTTTTATTTTTTAGGATCAGGATAATTTCATCCCGTACATAATCCGGTGGGGCAATGGTTTGTTCGCGCCGAATTGCTTTTATTTTCAAAAAATAATAGTTCTCATCGTCTTCTTTCCGGATATTATCCTGAGTGTCAATTTCTCTTTCTAACGTATTGAAATCTCCGGGAATTAAATTAAGCAGATATTTTGCTTCAATCCATTTATCTTTAAATTTATCATATTTTTTAGCATTAGTTAGGCAATACTCTTCCAAACTTTCTTGATCTTTCTCCCGATCTGATTTATACCAGCGTTCAACGTCTTTCAAATTCGGTGCATTTTTGGATAAGATAAAAAATACTGCTTTTACGATAGGTGTTGCCAAAATGAAATTATTCTCATTTCCTTTGTAATAGTTTTCAACATCTGTGTCGCTGATGTCGGCTGCCAAGCGTTGCGAAATCAATTTCTGTTTATATTGATGGATCAATAAAGAAGTCCGGTAGTCTTCCACCTGCTTTCGGATGCTTTTTTCTTCACCGGATAAGTTTTCGATCGCTTTGTGTAATAATAATTTTTGTGTCACCCAATTTCGGATATAATTTTGTGCCATCAGCAAGCTATCTTCGTGGGAAGTTCCTTCCGGAATAAAATCTGAAATTTCCGAATTATATAGAGTTGTTTCAAATACTTGCGCAACAGGTGTCTCTACGGGTTTGCTCTCATTACACGAGTAGAAAAAGATGAATATGGCAAACAGGATGATAGATCTCATTTTAAATGTATTATTTTAACAGACGGGCGAAAGTAGTAAATAATTTTCAATTTTCAATTTAGATGATTGATTTCATCTTAAATCCATTATCAACTATTTTTATTCAGTTATATGATTAGCTATGTAATCTATTGATTATATTATATATACAGATTAATCTGCGATCTGTTCCAAATGTATCTTCTTCGTTCTGAAACGACGAGGATACGAAGGGAATACGACGAGAATACGAAGGGAAGGTAGCGATACTCAAAGGATTCCCAAACGATAGGGTAGTGTATTATACAAGGAAAGTTGACTGAAACGAAGTCGAATTTGGAACAATAAAAAAAGAGAAGGAGAGTCGTTGCTCCCTTTAAGAGAAGAAAATCTTTATTTTTCATTGCCACACGCCTCGCCTTCTTCAATTCCTTTGTATCTTTGTGGTGAAGATCTGTATGAAAGCAAGTATTGAAGACATATTAAAACAGTATTGGGGATACGATACGTTCCGCAGTTTACAGAAGGAAATTATTCTTTCTGTCATCAGTGGGAGGGATACGCTTGCTTTGATGCCGACGGGAGGAGGGAAGTCGATCACCTATCAAGTGCCGGCAATGGTAATGGAAGGGGTGTGTGTCGTGATTACGCCCTTGATTGCTTTGATGAAAGATCAGGTCGAAGAACTGAATATACGGAATATTCCGGCGGAGGCTATTTATACGGGGATGACAGCCGGGCAAATTGAATCGGCTATCAATAAAACCATTGGCGGAAAGGTCAAATTTTTATATATTTCTCCCGAACGTTTGACTTCTGAACATTTCCGTTTGCGACTTCGACAAATGCAGGTGTCGATTTTAGCAGTCGATGAAGCTCATTGTATTTCTCAGTGGGGCTATGATTTTCGTCCCTCTTATCTTCGGATTGCGGAAATCAGGGAATGGTTTCCACAGGTCCCTGTATTGGCGTTGACTGCGACGGCTACTCCGCAGGTGGCAGAGGATATACAGGCACAACTGAAATTTGCAGTACCTCACGTTTTATCAAAAAGTTTTCGACGGGATAATATCTCGTATGTTGTTCGAAAAGTGAATGATAAATTGGGCGAATTGCTCCATATCTTATCGAAACTAAACGCCTGCGCTATTGTTTATGTTCGGAAAAGGGCTACAACGGAAGAATTGGCAAATTTTTTAATTGCTAAGGGAATACGAGCGGATTTTTATCACGCCGGTTTGTCTTCTATACAGCGTGCAAAGAAGCAGGAGAATTGGAAAAACGATTTAACGCCTGTGATTGTTGCGACGAATGCTTTTGGAATGGGGATTGATAAACCGGATGTTCGTGTGGTGGTTCATTTCGATATTCCGGATAGTCCGGAGGCTTATTTTCAGGAGTCGGGAAGAGCCGGAAGAGATGGAGAGCGAGCTTATGCTGTGTTGTTATACAATGATGCTTCGCTGGCGGCTTTGAAAAAAAGAATTGTGCAGGGATTTCCTGAAAAAGAATATGTCCGGGAGATCTACCGCAATTTAGGCGATTTTTTCGGATTGGAAGAAGGTGACGGTGGGGGAATGGCTTTTGAATTTAATCCCGATCTTTTTATAAAAACGTTCAAAGTAGAGCGTGTTAAAGTTTTTTCAGTGATCCGGATATTACAGGTTGCAGGGTATATAGAATGTACGACAGAAGTTCACGCTCGCTCACGGATTTGCTTTTTAGTGTTGAGGGATCAGCTTTATAAAATTGAGTTGGACCATTTTTTACAAGAGCGATTGGTTGAATTTATCTTGCGCACCTGCGCCGGGGTGTTTGTGCAATATGCCTACATTGACGAGGAGTATTTGGCTGAAAAGCTGGGGGTGAAGCGGGAGGATGTTTATGAAAATCTGTTGGCATTGGCGAAACGGAAAATCATTAGTTATGTCCCCGGCAATGATCGGCCTTATATTGTTTATTATCAGCCGCGTGTGCCGGCTTCTTATCTGCACATCGGGCGGAATGCTTACGAGGATAGGAAGCAAGCATATTCCTCTAAAATACAATGGATGGTGGGCTATCTCGAAGCTTGTGGGGATTGTCGTCAGTTGTATTTGATGAAATATTTCGGACAAGAGGAGAAAAAAACTTGCGGGGTATGCGATCTTTGTTTGAGCAGGAAGAAGCAGGGGGGACATTTGGATAAAGCAAAAATAGATCAAGCGATAGTGGAGATGTTGCAGCAAAAAGACTTTGAAATCAATGATTTATTATATGATTTGGGCGGTGACAAAGAAGTAGCCATTGAGCGTATACGAGGGCTGTTGGAAGATAATAAGGTTTACTATGTGTCGCCAACGGTTCTGCGGTTGAAAAAATAAGTTGAATTAAACTCCTACCTGATCTCCGAATAGCGATATGTGAAGCCGATCGCAATATCTCCAACCATTTTGAAGGCAGTAGGCTAAAGTCTGTCGGGTATTTGTTTGGAGTATTTCCGGCGTACCGCCCAAGGGCATCAGTAGGATGTCTTCCTTTTTCCAATTTTCCAATTGCGACAGGAGTTGTTTGATTTCATCTATATCAGAAGGACAGGAGTACACGAATTTTAGTTGGAAATCTTTATAGTGCAGGCGGGCATAGTGGATGTAGGATTGGATGTTATTTTTATTCAGGCGTAGGATGGAAGCAGGTGTAGCCGTGTGAGAGCTTGATAATTTGGGCGATAGGCTGAATAAATCAATGTATGAGGCTACTTCTTCGTCAAAAAGAGTGGCGTTTGTTTCCAGTGTAATATGATATTGATTATTTTGTTTTAGTTTGGAAAAGAGTGATTTTAATTCATCTGCCTGAAGTAAAGGTTCTCCTCCTGTGATGACAAGGTGGCGGATGGTTTCGCTATTGTGCAAAAGGGTGGCATAAATGTCATCGACGGTGAGTGAATAGGCTCCTTTCACTTCGTAAGCCGCATAGGCTGTGTCGCAAGAGGAACGTCGCCCATCAACGCTGGTCCAACAGCAATGTAAATTGCAACCTGCTAATCGGACAAAAAGGGAAGGTATGCCACACAACTTTCCTTCACCCTGAATGGTCCCGGGGAGGTTGAATCCGGATGCCGGAAGGTGGGGAAGCAAATGTCCTTCTTTGTCTTTTGTGATGGGAAAAATACCGTCTTCTGCCAGTAGCATATTGTTTAATTTATTGTGTCCAGTTGATCCCACCATAGTTGATCTTTCCATTCTTCAGTGACACCGCTGCTGAAACGGATGTCTTTCGGCTGAAAATGTATCAAGGAAAGATCTTCACGGAAAGCTTCGGCGTAGCCCGTAGCGGTTTCGTGTACCCTTACTGAATGTAATTGGATAGCCCCTTCGCCGTTGATTCGCGGGGTATTTTGTAAAATCCGGTCGATAACCGACAAAAACATCAATGCATAGCCTTCAGCGGAGGGAGAAACAGGTATTTCTGCCACTCGCCGGTTGTAGCGGTAGATGAATTTTTTTAGTTCGTCGCCTTCTTCTTTCCACAAAGAGTAGGTATGATCGAAGCTTTCGATAAATTCTTTTACTTTGTCCAAACGGCAAAAGTCCATTACCATATAACCGTTATCCAAATGGTTGGAGGTTATAAAGACTTCAACAATATAGGAATGTCCGTGAATATTTTCCCGACAATGTTGTGAGGAACAGTTGCGCACGATGTGCGCTCCTTCAAATTTAAATAGCTTTCTGATAATCATATTAAAGATTCAATGTTTTTTCATTTTTACCGACCAAAGGGTCAATGACGTGGGCTTCCGCAAAGGCTTTTTCCCTTAATAGACAACTGTCGCAAGTGCCGCAGGGAGTGTCCCCTCCGCGGTAACAAGTCCAAGTTAAACCGAAATCAACGCCTAATTTGACACCCAACTTTACTTCTTCGGCTTTAGTGATATGCATAAAAGGAGCGTGGAGGGTGATGTGTTGTTTCTTTTCAGCTCCCAACACCGTACCCAAGTTGATGGCATTTTCCATTGCTCGGATAAATTCTTCGCGGCAATCGACGTAGCCTGAATAGTCTACCTCGCTAACACCTATGAAAATATCAGAAATTTCTAAAGCATCTGCCCACGAAGCAGCTACCGAAAGAAATACCATATTGCGGGCAGGTACGTAAGTAGACGGAATGTCTTGTCGTTTGACGTTTCCGTTTTCGACTTCCAATTCAGGGTCGGTGAGGGAACATCCGCTCCATTGGTTGAGCAGTAGATTTACTATTTTGTGTTCTTTTACTCCGGTTGCTTTGGCAACAGCGGCGGCACTTTTTAGTTCTTTATCGTGTTTTTGACCATATTGAAAGGTGATGGCATAAATTTCATCAAATCCCTGACTTTTTGCTAAATATAGAGCTGTTGTAGAATCTAATCCTCCTGATAATAAAACAATTGCTTTTTTCATCCGTTTTTTCTTTCTTTTTACTCGTTGTTTTTCTTTCTGTATATAAGCTCTACTTTTGAGGGGATATTGGTGTGCAGAGAGCTTTTATAAGACTTTTATTGTCGGACAAAGTTACAATTATTCTACGTAATATTGTTTCTGTATCACGAATTATGACTATCTTGCGGCGTTAAATATGAGAACTGGCATTTGTATATCGAAAAGTATTTTGCACTTTTCCCGTTGGTGCGGGAAAGGTTATGCTATTTTTGCTGCCTTGGGTAAGGAGATACAAATATCCGGGTTGGCTGTTCATATTTGTGAGTGTGCGTTATTGAAATCTGCCCATAAAGGAGTGATTACCACGACGGCTGCGTGCAGGAAGGAACAGGAGCGGAGGAATGTGGAAAAATGCTTGGAAAGACAGGTGATTTTCTGTATCAACAAGGGCGAAGTATGTCCTGACAATTGGGAGTATGTAAAAATATAAAGAAAGAAGAGGATATATCATATAAAATGGTGTATCCTTTTTTTATTCTTCTGCCGCCACACAAGGTGGAAGGGAATGAAAAAATGGATAAAAATAAGACAAATGACTATTCAAGTATTAAAAGAAAAAGTACTGTCAGGGGAAGAGCTTTCGTATGATGAAATACGATTTCTTTCTAATGTGCCGGAAAAGCAGGAATTGTATGATGCGGCGGGTGAGATTCGAGAGAAATGTGTCGGACGAAAATTCGATACTTGCTCGATTGTCAATGCCCGCTCCGGAAGATGTTCCGAGAATTGTAAATGGTGTGCACAATCTGCCGTGTTTAAGACGAATATCGAAGAATATGAATTGGTGGATGAGCAGACTTGCTTAGAACTTGCTCGTCAAAATGATGAATATGGTGTGAATAAGTTTTCATTTGTCACCAGTGGACGTGCGTTATCCGATCGGAATATAGCCCGCATTTGTGGTTATGCCCGGAAAATTCGAGAAAATTCTGAACTCCATCTTTGTGCTTCTATGGGATTATTAAACAAATCACAGTTGCAAACCTTGATGGAAGCAGGTATTTCCCGTTATCATTGTAATTTGGAAACATCTTCCCGTTATTTTTCTTCGTTGTGCGATTCTCATTTATTTTCTGACAAGATCAATACCATCCGGGCGGCTCAGGAAATTGGTATGGAAGTGTGTTCGGGAGGAATTATCGGTATGGGGGAAACAATGGAGGATCGAATTGATTTGGCTTTCACTTTACGAAGTTTGGGTATCAAATCTATTCCCATTAATATCTTAAATCCGATACCTGGAACGCCGCTGGAAGGTAGCGCGCCGCTTCAAAAGGAGGAAATATTGACAACGATAGCTTTGTTTCGGTTTATTAATCCGGATAGTTACCTGCGCTTTGCCGGTGGACGGATACTGATATCTGATATTGAAACCGAAGCGATCGGCGCAGGGATCAATTCGGCTATTGTTGGCGATATGCTGACTACCTTGGGTTCTCAGGTGAAAGAAGATATGGAAAAAGTAAAAAAATTGGGATTTACCGTTTAAAATAGAGTGGATTTTGAAAATGATTGATAAAATGAATACAGAAGAGTTATTAAAATACGACCGGGAGCATATTTGGCATCCTTATACTTCTACGGTCAATCCATTGCCGGTGTATCCGGTGAAAAGGGCAGAAGGGATATACATTGAATTGGAAGACGGGCGAAAGTTGATAGATGGAATGTCGTCTTGGTGGTGTGAAATACACGGATACAATCATCCGGTATTGAATGCTGCTGTCGAAAAGCAGATTAAAGAGATGTCGCACGTGATGTTCGGTGGCTTTACGCATCGTCCGGCGGTGGAATTGGCAGAAAAGGTTCTTTCTATTGCTCCGCGTGGAATGGATAAAATTTTCTTCAGTGATTCCGGTTCGGTGTCCGTAGAGGTGGCGATGAAAATGGCTTTACAGTATTGGTACGCTGCCGGAAAGGTGGAGAAAACACATTTTATGACCATCACAAAAGGCTATCACGGAGATACTTGGAATGCAATGTCGGTATGTGATCCGGTGACAGGAATGCACGGAATTTTTCATAGTAGCTTGCCGATTCAATATTTTATTGAACGACCTAAATGTCGATTTGGAGAGGTTTGCCGCGATGAAGACATTCGTGAATTTAAAACGTGTTTGGAGAAGCATCAAGCGGATATTGCTGCCGTTATACTTGAACCAATTGTTCAAGGTGCAGGAGGAATGTGGTTTTATTCAGCCGATTATCTTAGAAAAGTACGCGAATTATGCGATCAGTATAACGTGTTATTGATTTGCGATGAGATTGCTACCGGTTTCGGACGTACCGGAAAATTATGGGCGGTAGAATATGCCGGTATCAGTCCTGATATTATGTGTATCGGTAAATCAATCACCGGCGGATATATGAGTTTTGCCGCTACGATGGCGACCGAAGCGGTCGCTACGATGATTTGTTCAAAGGATCCTTTCGTTTTTATGCACGGACCGACCTTTATGGGAAATCCTTTGGCTTGTGCGGTTGCTTGTGCTTCAGTGGATTTACTGCTTAGTTATGATTTACCCGCTAAAATAGGAGCCATTGAACAGCAATTAAAGAATGAATTAGCACCGGCAGCAGCTTTTTCTAATGTGACTGAAGTGCGTGTACTTGGTGCGATCGGAGTGATTGAAATGAAAGAACCGGTCGATATGGCTATATTGCAGGCTGCGTTTGTGAAAGAAGGAATATGGGTACGCCCATTTGGTAGGTTGGTGTACATTATGCCTCCGTATATCATCCAACCGAAAGAATTGAGCGTTTTGACACGTGGATTGTTGAATGTTATATCATTGTAGAATAGGTTATGAATAAAGAGCGTTATTTTAAGAAATTGGATATTATAAAAGAGGCGGGAAATTACCGTACTCTGAGGAATATTCAACACAATGGCTTTTTGATTCACGACGATGGCCGTGAAATGTTGAATTTATCGTCGAATGATTATCTCGGTTTATCTTCCAATCCCCGCTTACTCGAAGAATTTAGGGCGGAAACGGATGTGATGGCTTTGTCATATAGTGCGGTTTCGTCCCGACTGTTGTCCGGCAATCACCAATATTATAAAATGCTGGAAGACGATTTGGCAGATATTTACGATAAAGAAGCGGCTTTGGTGTTTAATTCGGGGTATCACGCTAATATTGGTATTTTACCGGCTTTAACGGGGAAGCAGGATTTAATTATAGCGGATAAATTAGTACACGCCAGTATTATTGACGGCTTGCGACTCAGTGAAGCTCAAATGTTACGTTATCGGCATTTGGATTATGAACATTTGCGTGGTATATTAACACAACATCGGGAAGAATATGAAAATGTTTTCATTGTGACCGAATCGATATTCAGTATGGACGGCGATGTCGCCGATTTGCAGGAATTGTGTGAGATAAAGAAGGAATTTGATGCTTTTCTGTACGTTGACGAAGCTCACGCCATAGGAGTTAGGGGAACAAACGGTTTAGGTTGTTGCGAAGAACAGGCTTGTGGTGAGGATATTGATTTTATTATCGGAACGTTTGGGAAAGCATTTGCTTCTATGGGAGCTTTTGTGGTATGTGAGGAGCTTTTCCGAAATTATTTGATCAATACGCAAAGGAGTTTGATTTTCACAACGGCATTGCCACCTGTCAATGTGGCTTGGACTCGTTTTATACTGAATCGGATGCCCGGCTTTTACGATTTGCGGATAAAATTAGCGGAAGTATCTTCCCGGTTGCGGGAAGTATTGGTAGAGAAAGGATTTGAAACCGGTGGTAGTTCACATATCGTTCCGATGGTGTGCGGTTCGAATGAAAGCAGTGTCGAAATGTCCGAATTGCTCCGAGATAATGGTTTTTTTGTATTACCCGTGAGGTATCCGACTGTACCGAAAAATGAAGCACGTATTCGATTTTCGTTGAATGCTTCTATTCCAAGAGAGGATTATGATTGTCTGTTTGATTTTTTGAAGTGTTTGGATTGAGAAAGTTGGTTCGATTGAGACAGGAGTTTTTGTGTTGTCCGTTTTTTTGAATGTTGTATTTTGTATGCGAATAGAGTGGCTAAATAAAATAAGCAGTGATCGGGTGATCCTTTTCTACAATGGTTGGGGAATGGATGCGGCGGCAGTGTCGCATTTGAGGAGTGATTGTGATGTCGTGATGTGTAACGATTATCGTTCGCTTGAATTGGAAGATGGACTTCCCGATTTACTGCGAGGCTATCGGGAAGTCTATTTGGTCGCTTGGTCTATGGGCGTTTGGGCGGCAGCCAATACAATTTCCCGGATGGGGATTCGTCTATCGACAGCCATCGCCTTGAATGGCACTGAACATCCGGTGGATGATCAGTACGGTATTCCTTTGAAAATATACCTATTGACTGAACGGGGAATGAATGAACGAGGACGAGAGAAATTTATGCAAAGGATGTTGGATGGTCCGGAAGAGATAAAACAATTTGAACAGAATAAATCTTTACGAAGTGTGGGCGAGGTGTGCGAAGAGCTATCTTTCATTCGAGAACAGTCTATCTGCTCTGCGAAGAATGAGATAAAATGGAATAAAATATATATTTCCAATCAGGATGTTATTTTTCCGGTCAAAAATCAACAGGCTTGGTGGCAGGATAAATTTCCGGTCGTTACGCTTGCGGGTGGGCATTATCCATTTTACCATTTTGACACGTGGGAAGAGATCATCGGTATAAAAAGTGAGGAGAAAATAATTGATTTATAAATAATGCGGGAGAGCCGTTTTTTATGATTGATAAAGCTGAAATAAAATGCCGATTCAGGCGAAGTGTTGAAAGTTATGATCAAAATGCTTATGTGCAAAAGATCATTGTGGAGAAATTATATACCTTATTGACAGAACAATTATCGTACACTCCTGAAAGAGTGCTTGAAATCGGTTGTGGTACGGGTTTCTTGACCCGCAAATTACGACAGCATCTATCCAAAGAGCAATTATATATTAATGATCTGGTGGAAGAAATGTGTCGTAAAACAGCCGGGAGCTGTGATATTGAAGCAAATCATTGCCTCGTAGGAGATATAGAGCAATTACACTTAAAGGAAACATATAACCTGATTGTGTCCGCCTCTACCTTTCAATGGTTTGCCCGACCGAGTGAAACGTTTAAAAAATTAGCAGAGCACCTCCATCCCGGTGGATTGATGGTATTTAGTACCTTTGGATGGCATAATCTGGAGGAACTGAGGGAAGTGACCGGAAGAGGGTTATCTTATCTAAGTATGGAGGAGGTCAGTGCGCTATTATCTCCTTATTTTGAGGTACTTGTCCGAGAAGAAGAGTTACATACCCTCCGTTTTAATGAACCACTGGAAGTGCTTCGACACCTGAAAAAAACGGGGGCAAACGCGGGAAATACTTCACAAATATGGACAAAAAATAGTATCCGACAATTTAGCACTACCTATAATCATCTTTTCTTATCTGATGGAAGTTGCCGTCTGACTTACCATCCTCTTTATCTGGTGTGTCGTAAAAAATAGGTTCAATGTAGTATTTACAATAACTTGATTACCATCTGTTAATGTTTGAAAGACATCGTTTTGAAATACTCATAAAAGCGATTAATAAATGATTGAAGTTAGATTGTAAATAACTGATTTTTAGGGATTGCCTGTCATTTATAATCACTCTGTTAAATGTTTGAATTTTTTTTAAATATTAACGTGATTATACGATCAATAATTGTAATTTTATTGCGCTTTGAAAATAAATATGTGCTTGATAAAAAATACACTTTAATGAGCTGGTTGTATCGAATGCGTTTGGATATTGTACAATCGGTAAATAATTCACTAACAATAAAATGAAAATTAATTCTTTATGAAAATTGATCAATTCCTTCAATTATTTGTTGTAAAGGAAAGAAAATTCTATCCCTTATTTATTCAACAGACAACTAATCTTAAAAAAGCTTCCGTGAAGTTGGTGGAAATGCTTCAGGAAACAGATTATGAAAAACAAACAACGCTGTATAAAGAAATAAAGGTTGTAGAAAGCGAGGGAGATACGATTACTCGTTTGATTTACGAAGAATTGAACCGCACTTTTGTCACTCCTTTTGATCGGGAGGATATCCATCAGTTGGATTCAAAAATTGATACGTTTCTTGATTTTATTCACGATGCGGCAAAAAGAGTTTCTATGTATCGTCCCCAGAAAATTGATGCTACTTTGGTGAAAATTGCTCATCTGATTGATAAAGATGCTGATTTATTGATTGAGATTTCCGAAGAGTTGGAGCATATACAGAAAAAACCACAGGCAATTTATGAGAAATGCGTTCAAATTAAGCGCATCGAACACGAAGTAGATGATTTGTATGAACTGTTTATGAGTGATGTTTTTGCTAATGAAAAGGATGCTATCGAATTAGTGAAATTGAAAAATATTGTACAAGCTTTGGAGGATACGACAGACAGAGCTAAGGAAGTCGGAGATATAATACGTGGTATCATTATTAAATTCGCCTGATTTATGTTGACAATTGTTATTATAGCTGTTGTTATTGCTCTTCTCTTTGACTTTTTGAATGGAATGAACGATGCAGGCAATTCTATTGCTACGATTGTAGCAACTAGAGTATTTTCTCCGACAACGGCGGTGTGTTGGGCAGCCTTTTGGAATTTTGCTGCTATTTTTATTTTTGGTGTGAGTGTAGCTAATACGATGGGAGAAGGAATTGTTGATCCGATAAAGATTAATGCCTATCTGATTCTGTGTGCTTTGATCGGTTCAACCATTTGGGTGTTTATATGCAACCATTCGGGTTTGCCTATCAGTGTTTCTCACGCTTTGATCGGTGGATTAATCGGTCCGATGTGGTTCACTTTTGGTAGTTCCGCCTTGGTTCTTTCCGGAATATTTAAAATCGCTATCTTTATTGTTTTGGCACCTTTGATCGGTATGATATTGGGATTTATCGCAATGTGTCTGACTATGTATTTCTTTAAAAAGCAAAATCCGGCAAAGGTGGAAGGACTATTCAAATGTTGCCAGCTTTTCTCTTCGGCTATTTTTAGTTTAGGACACGGTGCCAATGATGCCCAAAAAACAATGGGTATTATCGCTATTTTGCTGTTCAGTGTAGCCGGATCGAATAGCTTTGTGGACGATTATCTCTATCAGGCAGATAAAGGATTTCACGTACCCTTATGGTTGATTATTACTTGCTATTCTGTGATTGCATTGGGAACCATTACGGGAGGAAAGAAAGTAATTAAAACATTGGGTGATGGATTAGCCCGTTTGAAACCGGTGCAAGGATTTTGTGCTGAAACATCCGGTGCCATTACGTTAATAGCGACGGCTATATTAGGTATTCCGGTTAGTACGACACATACAATTACCGGTGCTATCATCGGAACCGGTATCACGAAAGGAGTTGCTACGGTGAGATGGGCTACGGCTTCAAATATTGTCGTTGCGTGGGTGATGACTATCCCGGCAACGATCCTGATTTCCGGATTGTTATACTGGTTGTTAGGATTATTTATAACACTACCTGCTTAGTAGATCATATTTCATAGAAAATGCGGACAGCCTTGTTGTATTTTGACAATAAGGCTGTTTCTTTTTTGGTCTGTGTAAAGCGTTAGGGCTTGATGGGGACTTAGTTTACAATTTACCTAATTGATTGAGGGTATTCATTTTCATTAATTGTTCCAATTCTGCAATAATCATAGCGGTGGCTCCCCAAATAAAGTTGTCACCGATTTTATAGCCGGGAGCGACAATTTTATGCTCGTGTCGATAGAAAGAAGAGGTTGTCTTGTTTTTGTCGTCAAATAGTTCGCTCAACTTTACCATAATAACTTTCTCTACTTCCCCTTCAGAAAGAGTAAATTCCGGTTTTTGCAGAGTGACTCCGACAATGGGAGTGATATTAAAATTACTAAGTGGTATATAAATATCGCTCAATACGCCCAGAATGGATACTCTTTCTTCCGGAACACCTATTTCCTCGTGACATTCACGTAAAGCGGTCTGTAATGCATTGGCATCGTCTTTTTCCATTTTCCCTCCGGGAAATGCTATTTGTCCGCCGTGATATTTACCGGCATTGACCCGTTTTATAAAAGGAATCGCTAATTCATTTTCGAATGGAATAATCAAGGCAAGGATTGCACTATTTACAGGAGGGCAGGAGTGAATACCCTCAATTCCTTCAATGAATTTAGGACGCGGTGCCATTTTTGAATGAGCTTTTTCTCCCGGCAATACATTGTATAAGGCTGTTCTGATTTTTTGTGATTTCATTTTCTCTTTATTTTCCATTTTGAGTGGATTGACTCATAAAATTTACGTTGCGCTTATATTTTTGTTATAAGCTGACTTTATACAAAGATAAAAAATTTCAACTGATATATGAAGTGGATTTACTTATTTATTATTTTCGTAGTCCATTTAAAATAAGTTATTTATAGATCCTCAATAGTTTAATCCTGTAGAATATCATTTCGTTTAATTGTGGAATAAGCTATTTTAATGGCAGTGAATTATTATTTTCTAATAAATATTGCCACACTGTATGAGATATTTCTGCAATAATGGACTCATTGATTAAGTTGTTTTCACGGGTATTAGATACAAAAACAGCCATAGCGTATGCTGATCCGTCGGGTAAAATGACGATTCCTATATCATTTACGGAAGCTGTAATACCTTGTGAATTGGTATCTGAAGTACCAGTCTTATGAGCTACAACAGTACTGTGGGGTACGCCTCCTTTGATTCGATTTGCTCCGGTTGTAGTATTTGCCATTATTTTGAAGAGAATTTCGCTGCTCTCTTTGGATAATAATTGTCCGGAATAAAACTTTGACAACAATTGTACAGCAGATTTTGGTGTCGTCCAATTCTGGAATTGAACGTTCCACATATCGTGCATTTGTTCTTCATTAGCTTTGATTTGAACATCTTTTACTCCGATTTTAAACAGATATTCTTCTACTGCTTTTGTCCCTCCAATTAATTTTAATAAAATATCACAACCGTTATTATCGCTTTGAGCTACGGTGTATTCTATAAGTTCGGCAATAGTAAGTGCCATCTCACCATCGGGGTATTTATCGCGAATAGGACTCCACGTATTGCTCAAGAGGTCTGCTTTTGTTATGTTGATCTTTTGTTTCAACGATAAACAGCCCTTGTCAACCTCATTTAGCACGGTAAGTGCAATATGAAATTTGAATACACTTTGTAATGGGAAATGTCTATCTCCATTTATACTTATAGTATCGCCATTACTAAAGAGATAAACAGCAACTCCAACATCAGCTTTTCTGTCTTTGAGTATTTTTCCTATACTTGCAGTGATTGATTTTGTTTGCGCCGTGGCGATATGTATGGTTGATAGTAAAATGATTATCAGTATAAATAGTTTATTCATAAATTTCATATATTAAACGTTCTATTTATAAATCATCTATTGGTATGCTATCATTACATTTGTCAGAATAGAATCTATAAAATTATCCCGGAAGTTTGATTGCTTCCGGGATGATTTTATTTTTTAAATAATCGAAGTATTTCACCTATCCATAAGACGAATGAGGTTGATCCTATGATGAGTCCCCAATCTTTTAAAGTGATGGGAACAGTCCTGAATACATCACCACCGAACTCAACGATGAGATATTGTCCAATGGGGATGATGAACATAACAATCAAGAAACCGGTACAGTCCTTCATTCCTTTAAAAGCAGAACTTCCAGACAGAAATGCTTTGGCATTAAACATATTCCAGAATTGCAACATAACAAAAGTTGTAAAGAATACAGACAGGTCATAGCGCGAGATAATACCTTCACTGTTGGTAAACCAATACATCAAGCCAAGTAAAATGACAGTGAAAGCAAGTCCAATTCCCAGAATGTAATTCCGCATCTTGTGGCTGATAATAAAATCAGTAGATTTTCGTGGCTTTTCATCCATCACCTTCGGATTAGGAGGAAGAGAAGCCAAAGCTGCGGCAGCAAATGTGTCAATAATCATATTTACCCATAACATTTGAGTGACAGTCAGCGGTAATTCGTGTCCAAACATAGAACCGATCAATACAATCAACAGGGCAGAAAGATTAATTGTTAGCTGGAAAAGAATAAATCTCTGTATGTTGTGATAGAGTGAACGTCCCCACATTACGGCTGTCGCAATACTGTTAAATGAATCATCCAGTAAAGTAATATCGCTGGCTTCTTTTGCCACTGATGTCCCGGTACCCATAGATAAACCAACATCCGCGTGGTTAAGTGCAGGTGCATCGTTTGTTCCGTCTCCCGTGACGGCAACAACTGCTCCGGATTGTTTTAATAATTCCACTAAGCGTTGTTTATCGGTTGGACGTGCACGGCACATAATCTTTAATTTTAATACCCGTTGAGCCGCTTCTTGATCCGATAGTTTCTCAAAGTCTACGCCGGTGATAATTTGTTCATTTGTATCGCCTGTTTGCCATATACCAATTTGACGTCCGATTTCACGGGCAGTTGCCGGTGTATCTCCTGTGACAATTTTTACATCAACACCCGCATTCAAACATTTTGCCACAGCAGCCGGTACATCAGCCCGTACAGGGTCAGAAATAGCAGCAATACCCAAGAATATAAGGTCATTCGTGATTTGACTAATTTCATCGTGATTGTCTGAAGAAATGATTTTATAGGCAAATCCCAAGGTTCGCATTGCCTGATTTTGGTAATCCAGTAATTGTTTTTCTACTGTTGCTTGGTATTCTGAGCAGGGTATTAAACCGTCTTGCATCAATACCTGCTTACATTTGGAAAATACAATTTCCGGTGCACCTTTGATATAAAGAATAGATTGTCCGATTTGTGAAGAGCGAACAATCGTTGCCATATATTTTCGTTCGGTAGAAAAAGTCAATTGTTCGAGAATTTCCGAGCCTTCCCGATAATCCATATAATTCACTTTCTGACTGTGAAGCCAAAGTAAAAGAGCTGCTTCGGTAGGATTCCCCAATGATTTGATTTTATCGGCTGAATAATCTAAGTATGCGGTTGAATTCACTGAGATACCTTCTTTTACTAATTGGCTGATTTCATCGTTACCGAGTTGCTGATCGGGAAGAGCATAAAAATTAGTTTGGTGTACCTGCATTTGATTTTGTGTCAGGGTCCCTGTCTTATCTGTACAGATCACCGTTGTGGCTCCCATTGTTTCACAAGCGTGCATTTTGCGTACAAGATTATTAGTCTTTAACATCTTACGCATACTTAATGCAAGACTTAATGTAACACTCATTGGTAAACCTTCCGGTACAGAAACAACAATGAGAGTGACAGCTACCATAAAATATTGCAATATTCTTCCGGCAGTTTCTAAGGTAAATAAATTGTCGCCAGTTAATATTCCGGCAACAACATCTTTTGTTAGTAATCCGAAAAATGTAACCCCTGCAACAATAAAGCCTACAATGCTGATAAATTTGGCTAAACCTTCCAATTGTTTACTGAGGGGCGTTTTGTCATTGTTGATTTCTGTGGATTTTTCAGCAACTTTTCCAAATTCAGTGGCATCACCTACTTTTTCAACTTTGCAAATACAATGCCCGTTAACAATCGTTGTTCCTCTCATAATTTTATTGGAGAGATAAGTAGCTTCTGAATCAAATTCCTCTGTATTGGTTGTTTTATCAATAACTGGTTCTCCGGTAAGAGTAGATTCGTTTACCTGTAAAGAGATTGCTTCGAGCAGTTCGCCGTCAGCAGGCACTTCTTCGCCAGTTTCAAGTACTACAATATCACCGACAACCACTTCCCGTTTAGGTATTTCGTGAATGTTACCGTTGCGAATAACTTTAATCAGAATGTCATCGTTTACTTGATTTAGTAATTCAAATTTTTTATTGGCATCCATCTCAAACCAAAAGCCAACTCCGGTAGCTAAAAATATAGCGACGAAAATACCGATTGTTTCAGCATATTCGTTATTCATAATAGAAATTATCAACGAAAGTATGGCAGCTACCAGCAATATTTGGATAATCGGATCTTTGAATTTTTCAAGGAATAATTTCCATAGTGGAGTACGAGGAGGGGGTGTAAGCGTATTTTCACCAAATTTTTGACGATTTGCTTTAACTTCTTGGTCGTTTAGACCCGCATAGTGTTTGGTTTCCATTTTCAATTTCAGGATATAGGTTATTTTTCACAAATATACATCATTTTATAAAGAGCAAAGTGTATTAAAAGAGGATTTTCTTATTTTTATATGAATAACATCTTTTTCTAAGAAACGAAGTGTAGGACCAAGAATCATTTAAATTCCATTTTTAATAGGAATATGAGAAGAGCCTCATTTCTTGTGAGAAATAAGGCTCTTTTATATAAACAATAAGAAATGTCAATCTATGAAATCTTAGAATTGAC
>JAVXFZ010000008.1:0-65081 GCA_036657595.1 Odoribacter sp.
AAAAGATGTGTGGATTTTTTTTAATCCACACATCTTTTGCAACTGATCCGATTTAGGGGCGTCATAGAAACGTTACCTTATACTTTTGGGCATATAGGCAGGAACTATCCGAATTTGCCCTACAGCCATTGGCTGGTCGTATTGTTTATCATATTCTTGTTTGTCTTTCCAAAACATTTCTTTAGTCTGATGCTTCAATTCTCTTATCCAATAATTAAAATCACTATATCTCTTACTTTCAGCCACCTCTATCTTTCCGATTGTTATTGATTTGTCTGCCGAAACATTCCCGTATTGATCCGTTTTCGTTGTTTGAATCGTAATATAGATATATTGAGAGTTAGCGCTTTCGGTTGCAATTTTATAAACGAACTTATCCAATTTATTAAATGAGAAATTGCCAAAATCTACGCCAAACATACTACCTACTCCCATTGAATAACGGGGAAAGTTAGACACGAATATTTCATTGTTCTTAAAGGTAACTTTAGCCTCTCCAATCGTTGTTGTTGTTGTTAAATAACTGAATATATCAACCTTTATTGTTTTAATGGTTATCACATCTATTATACAGATTATCACTATGAACGCTGGAAGCAATACACTAAGAAATTCTATTCCATCTATAACTTTATCTATTTTCATTGGATATTTATTTATATAAAAACTTATTCAATAGTTTGATAATCTCATCTCCTCTCGTCTTTTCTGATTGAGATAAATTATCCCTACCCGACAAAACAGAAAGGACACCTTTCAAGATTGAAAGCAATTCGTCTTCCAACACCTTCAAAATGTCTTGTAAAGGTAGAAAACATAATTGGGAAATGCAATGGCATAACACCTCTTTTTCGGGGTTGTTGCAAATACAAAGTTCTCCTGCAATAGTTTGACCAATGGATTCAAAACTTTATTCTTCGTAAATTGGAGTAGACGATTTTGTTGTTTACGCCTGTGTGGTTTTGGAAATGGCATATTACAATTATATATGGCATTTAATTATCGACTTCCTGTCAGCCTAAAAACCAAAGGTTACAGATTTATCATCGAATTGCAAAGCCCCTAATTTCAGTAGCTTATAGTTCCATTAAAGAGATGTACAGACCGCATTTTACACCTTTGCAATTCGCTGGATCACGTCGTCTATATAGATATCCAGCTGCTCCTCGGCGGCATCATCTTCGATTTTCTGGATATCGAATACCTCAACCACTTCGCGAGGCAGAAAGCTATGTATGGTTTCCTGTAATTCCATATTGCAAAAATAAAAACAAAATATTTCATCAACAAGAATTACCGCTTGATCCGGTAATTTGGGTGTTATGCTCAAACGGGAGATCGCAGTTACAAGGTTGATCTTCGTTGATTGTTTGGTTTTGCTTGTACTTTTTAGGAATAAAGAAGCCAACAATGCACAATAAAGATGTCCATAGGCATTGGATTGTTATAACAGTCCAAGTAATGGCAGTTAGGGCAGCTCCTATAATGATAATAATACCAATAGTTCAACCGATGCCCCATAATATAGCATTCACGACAACCATTGCATTTCTTGTAAAGATATAAAAAATGGACAATAGCGCAGCATATACACTGAATATTAACAGTAATGGTGAGGTAGTTATCAATAAAATTGCAACTGCTTGCAATGGTGCATCTGGTAAAATAAGTAAATTAACAGAAGCCTTACATCGTATGGGCGACAACACCCTGAAGTTGGGGCTTGAAAATCTTTCCGTTTCATTAGACAATGCCATCGCGCCCGATGTGGAAGAGCAGTTGATTGCTTAACTTTTTCGGCAGATAAAGTTTGGAAGTTCAATGAGAGTCATTTAAAAAAAGCTGCCGAATTTGTTGATTTTTATTCAACAATCGGCAGCTTTTACACGATTTTATCTTGAGCGTAATGCTATATTCGATAAATCAAATTTTGTGAATGACCAATCCAGAACGTAATTTTGGTTCAAACCAGGTGGTCTTTGGAGGCATAATATTGCCGGTATCGGCAATGTTTAGTAATTGTGCCATTGATACAGGATAAAGAGCAAAGGCAACTTTCATTTCACCATTATCTACCCGTTTTTTCAATTCGGCTAATCCTCGGATTCCTCCGACGAAATCAATGCGTTTGGAGGTTCTTAAATCCTGAATGTCCAGAATGTTTGCCAATACGTGTTTTGACAGAATGGTTACGTCCAATACTTCGATCGGGTCAGCATCATTATATGCTCCGGTTTTAGCAGTTAAGCGATACCATTTTCCGGCAAGGTACATACTGAATTCGTGCAATTTGGCAGGATGATAAATTTCTTTACCCATTTCTTCTACCTTAAATTGTGTTTTCAGTTTATCCAATAATTGTGTTTCGCTCAAACCATTCAGGTCTTTCACTACCCGATTGTAATCAATAATTTTCAATTGTGAATCCGGAAAATGAACAGCCATAAAGAAGTTGTATTCCTCGTTTCCTGTGTGATGTGGATTCTTTGCGGTATATTCTGCACCAATTCGTGCCGCCGCCGCCGTACGATGGTGACCGTCCGCTACATAGGTGCAAGGCACTTTTGTAGCAAATAATTCTTCCAATCGTTTATTTGTTTCCGGGCAATTAATTACCCAAAAGTGATGACCAAAGCCATCTTCTGCGACGAAATCGTAATCTGCTTTTTGTTTTTTTACAATATTCTCAACGATCGCATCAATTTCCGGTACGGCACGATATGAAAAGAATACTGGTTCTAAATTAGCATTAACGTAGCGAGTCAGGATCATTCGATCTTCTTCTTTATCGGGGCGGGTTAATTCGTGTTTTTTGATGATACCGTTTGTATAATCGGCACAAGCAGCACAGCCTACAATTCCATATTGTGTTCGTCCGTCCATTGTCTGGGCGTAGATGTAGAATTTTGCCTCTTCATCTTGCACCAGCCATCCTTTTTCTTGAAACATTTTAAAGTTTTCAACACTCTTATTATATACGATTTCAGAGTGAACATCAGTCCCGGCAGGACAATCAATTTCAGCACGGGTTACGTGAAGTAATGAACGAGGTTTGCCCGCAGCCATCTGTGCTGCTTCTTCTGAATTCATTACATCATACGGCAGACAGGCGAGTTCTTCACACACTTTTTGGTTGGGAGTACGTAAGCCTTTAAATGGTTTTACTATTGCCATATTTTTATAAGTTATAAGTTAACGAATTATAAATTACAAGATATAAATTACAAATAAAAAATAAAAAAGGTTGACAGATACAATTTATTTGTAATCTGTCAACCTTTTATCTGTCACAGATTTATTTATTTACCTGGAATGTTTTATCTCCTTTTTCAAAGAATTCAACAATCTGGCGAGCTGCAGCTAATCCTGCATTTACATTTGCTTCAGATGTTTGTGCTCCCATTTTTTTAGGTGTAAAGAAATAACGCCCAGCAAACGGAGCAAAATCAGCGGCACAGTCGGGTGCAATGTCAGAAACATATTTCAGGTCTGTCCGTTCTGCCATCGCTTTTAGCATACCTTCTTCATCAATGACTTCCTTGCGGGCAGTATTAACTAAAGTAGCTCCTTTCGGCATAGCGGTTAGCAGGTCGTAGCCAATAGATTTTTTTGTATCGGCTTTTGATGGAATGTTTAAGGATACATAGTCGCAAGCAGCATAGAATTTTTTCAAATCTCTTTCTGCTTCAGCTCCGGCAGCGTGAATATATTCGGTACTTTTAGAGGGGGCATAAGCTATAACTTTCATTCCGAAAGATTTAGCCAATCCTGCTACAATTTTACCGATATTTCCTAATCCGTGAATACCCATTGTTTTACCGGATAATTCAGAACCTGATTTTCCGTCAAAGCAGCTGCGAGCCATAAAGATCATTAATCCCATAACGAGTTCAGCCACAGCATTGGAGTTTTGTCCCGGGGTGTTCATTGCAACGACACCTTTGGCGGTACAAGCTTCGAGGTCGATATTGTCGTATCCGGCACCGGCACGTACAATTATTTTCAGCTTTTTAGCAGCGTCAATCACCTCTTTGGTTGCTTTATCCGAGCGGATAATCATTGCGTCAACATCAGCAACAGCAGCGATTAGTTCAGCCGGCGAGGTGTATTTTTCTAATAATACCAATTGGTATCCTTGTTTTTCTACAATTTCACGAATTCCTTTTACTGCAATAGCTGCAAAAGGTTTATCTGTGGCAATTAATACTTTTTTCATAATGATAATAAGCTGTAAAGTCTATAAAGCCATAAGGTCTATAAAGAATATTTATAAACCTTATGAGCTTTCAGAGTAAATTATTTATGTTGAGCTTCAAATTCGTCCATAGCGGCAATTAAAGCTTTTACGTCTTCAATTGTGCAAGCGTTGTAAGTAGAAGCACGGAATCCACCAACAGAGCGGTGTCCTTTCACACCAACGATGTTTTTAGCCTTGCAGTAATCAAGGAATTCTTTTTCAAGACTTTCATATCCTTCTCTTAATAAGAATGGGATATTCATTCTGGAGCGAGAACCTTCTTCAACAACCGGGCGGAACATTTTGCTCTTTTCAAAAGCATTGTATAATAAGTCAGCTCTTTCGATAGCCAATTTTTCCATTGCTTTAACACCACCCATTTTTTTAATCCATTTCAGGGTTTCGCCAACAGCAAAGATGTTGATACAAGGAGGAGTGTTGAACATTGAACCTTCATCCACGTGAGTCTGGTATTTCAACATTGTAGGGATCTTACGATCTTTAACCGTTTTGTCCAAATAATCGTTACGGATGATGACGAAAGTAGCTCCGGCAGGTCCGAGGTTCTTCTGACAACCACCATAAATCATAAAATATTTAGACACGTCAACCGGGCGGCTGCAAATGTCTGATGACATATCGGCAATCATAGGAACCGGGCTGTTCAGATCTTCAAAGATCTCTGTTCCACGGATGGTATTGTTAGATGTGATATGTAAGTAATCTACATCTGCCGGGATTTTAAATCCTTTTGGGTAATAGGTGTGATTTTTATCTTCAGAAGAAGCAATTACTTCTACATCACCCCATAATTTAGCTTCAGTGATAGCTTTTTTAGACCAGGTTCCGGTATTTACGTAAGCAGCTTTTTTACCTAAAAAGTTGTAAGGAACCATACAGAACTGCATACTGGCACCACCTCCGAGGAAGATGACAGAATAATTATCCGGAATGCTCAGTACTTCTTTAAAAAGAGCTACTGTTTCATCGTAGATAGCCTGGAAATCACTTGAACGGTGAGATACTTCCAATAAAGACTGTCCGCAATGTCCCATTTCAAGAATTGCTTTTGAAGTGTTTTCCAAAGTTGAATCCGGTAACTTACAGGGTCCTGCATTAAAAATATGTTTTCTCATGTTGTAATAATTTAAAAAAGTTATATTATTTAATATCAATGTTTATCAGCAACGTTACAAATATGCGAAATTTCAATCAATAACTATGATTCTTATTGATAAATGTTCGTATTTGCTTTTAATTTAAGACAAATTCGTGCAAACGATTTCATCTGTTTCTAAAATAGCGGGACATTAAAGTCCCGCGATATTGATTAAAAAAAGGGAGTTTTCACCACTTTTGCTTTCAATGCTTTATTTCTGACGCGGATAAAAATCTCGGAATCCAATTTATGGAATCCACTTTTTACGTATCCGGTTCCGATAGATTTTCCGGTTAATGGAGATACCGTACCGGAGCAAACCACACCAATTTCATTTCCTTCTGCATCTTCGATCGGATATCCCTGACGTGCGATGCCTTTATCTAAAACCTCGAAAGGTTTCATATAACGGGTCGGTTTGTCATTTTTGATCTTTTCGTGATATTCCCGCATAATGAAATCATTTCCCGGAACAAATTTTGTAATCCATCCCAAACCGGCTTCGATAGGAGAGTGGTCGTCGTCAATTTCGTGACCATATAAGCAAAATCCGGCTTCCAAACGCAAGGTATCTCTGGCACCTAAACCTATGGGCTGAATACCAAATTCTTTGCCTGCTTCAAAAACTGCATTCCACAGTTTTTCCGCATCTTTATTGTAAGCATACACTTCACAACCACCCGAACCGGTATAGCCGGTTGTAGAGAAGATCACTTTGTCGATGCCGGCAAAAGGTATTTCTTTGAAGGTATAATATTCCATATCTTCGACACTTGCGGATGTTAGCTTTTGCATTGCTTTGAGAGCTAACGGACCTTGAATGGCTAATTGGCAGATGTTGTCTGAAGCATTTTCCAGTTCCACACCGGGCTTCATACCTAATTCCTGTCCGTGTTTCACCACCCAATTCCAATCTTTTTCAATATTAGCAGCATTTACTACCAGTAGATACTTTTCTTTTCCGAAACGATATACCAGCAAATCATCTACGATGCCGCCGCAATCATTGGAGAAACAGCTATACTGTATCTTTCCGTCCGTTAAGGCAGCTACGTCGTTTGTGGTTAATTTCTGTACTAATTCGAAGGCTTTTGGACCTTTGATCCAAAATTCTCCCATATGGGAAACATCAAAAACGCCTAATTTTTCACGAACTGTCAAGTGTTCGTTTTTAATACCGGTAGGGTATTCTATCGGCATATTGTATCCGGCAAATGGGGACATTCGTGCGCCAAGTGCTTCGTGGAAATGAGTAAAAGGAGTCGTCTTCATTTATATATATTTTAGTTCATTTATATCCTCATCAAGAGTTGGGTGATACATTTCAAAAACGCAATACTTTTCACTCCCGAACGATTTTTTAAATGTCGGTACGCAAAACGTTACAAAGATATAATTAATATCCTTTACAACTTCTTCTTTTTTGTCTTTTTTTATATAGATATTTTTTGTCATTTCTTGTGAAAAATATTTGTTTTTTCTTACGATTTATTATACTTTCGGCAAATTATTGTTCTTTTCATACAATGAAATGATGGAAGTAAGTAATGATAATAATTTTAAATGAATGCTACTAACTAAAAAAAAGGAAAAATGCTTACGAAATTAACAGAGCAAGATGGGTGTATAATTGTAAAATTTATAGACCAAAGAAGATTTACTCTTATTTCTTCTGATGAGGTGAAATCAGAATTAAAACCGTTTTTACTTCAGAAAGGTTCTAAATTGGTTTTTGATTTGCAAAATATTGAATTTATTGACAGTAGCGCAATCGGTTGCATGATGACTTTGTCGAAAATGGGTAATAGTAATCACTCAGAGATTAAATTTTGTAATTTGTCGCAAGGAGTGATAAAAACAATAGACATATTGCGTGTCGCTGATATTTTAGATATAGAAAAGGATATAAAAACTTCTATTCAAAATTTTTCCAAGTGAGTTGAATATAATAAAAATGAAAAAGGCGAACTTGGAAGAGTTCGCCTTTTTTGTATTACATCAGTTGGTTTAGCAACCTAAGGTAGCAACCATCACTGCTTTAATTGTGTGCATACGATTTTCTGCTTCGTCAAAAACGATAGAATTCGGAGATTCAAAAACCTCTTCGGTTACTTCGACACCATTCAGACCGAATTGTTTATGTACATCGCGACCCACTTGTGTTTCCAAATTGTGATATGCCGGCAGACAATGCATAAATTTACAGTTTTTATTGCCGGTTAAACTCATTACTTTGGCATTTACTTGGTAAGGTTTCAGTAACTTAATTCTTTCTGCCCATACTTCAGCCGCTTCGCCCATTGACACCCAAACGTCTGTATATAAGAAGTCACATCCTTTAACGCCTTCTTCAACATTTTCGGTAACGGTGACTGTTGCACCGGTTTCTTTGGCTATTTCTTTACAAGTAGCGATCAATTTAGCATCCGGTTGTAAAGCTTTCGGAGCGACAATGCGGACATCCATTCCCATTTTCGCACCACCGACCATCAATGAATTACCCATATTATAGCGGGCATCACCCAAATAAGCAAAGACCACTTTATTCAATGGTTTGTCTGTATGCTCTGACATTGTCAAAAAGTCTGCCAGAATCTGTGTCGGGTGAAATTCATTTGTCAAGCCGTTCCATACCGGTACGCCGGCATATTTAGCCAATTCTTCTACAATGTCCTGACCGAATCCACGATATTCGATACCGTCATACATCCGTCCTAATACGCGAGCGGTGTCTTTCATTGATTCCTTCACGCCGATTTGCGAACCGGTCGGTCCTAAATAAGTAGTGTGTGCACCTTGGTCATAGGCTGCCACTTCAAAAGCACAACGTGTACGTGTTGATGTTTTTTCAAATATCAGCGCAATATTTTTCCCTTTCATACGAGGTTCTTCCGTTCCGGCATATTTAGCCTTTTTTAAATCAGCAGCCAGATTCAACATATATTTAATCTCAGCCGGAGTGAAGTCCAACAACTTCAGAAAATTTCTGTTTCTTAAATTAAAAGCCATAATCTACTTTATTTTAAATGATAAATTCTAATTTACAGATTAAGATTCATTGACAAAAATATAAAAAATATGCGAATGTATTCATCCGCTGACGAGCTAAGTCGATTGAACGCGGGATTGTTTTTGTAAGCCACTTAATACGAGTGGTTAACAATCGTCAAGATGCGATCAATGTTTTTAGCCGTTTTTAAATTTTAATCGTAATGCATCGTTATTTTAGAACCATAATGCCGATCTTCCAGTTTTGTCGCTTCTGTGATGACGGCTTTGTCGCCTCCTTTTTCAACGAATGACAGACACGCCCGGATTTTAGGGGCCATACTGCCTTCGCCAAATGTACCGGCTTCAAGGTATTTCATTGTGTCTGCATAATCCAAAAACTCCAATATTTCTTGGGTGGGTTTGTGGAAGTCTTTATATATATAAGGTACGTCTGTCAAAATGTACAGTTCGTCTGCTTTCACACGAGCGCCGATCATTGCTGATGCTAAATCTTTGTCGATGACTCCTTCTAAAGGCTGTAACATATCGTCACCGTCTACATATACCGGAATGCCACCGCCACCGCCGGTGATGACGATGCTACCGGAACGGGCTATTTGTTCCACTAAGGCAGCATTTTTAAAATCTATTGGGGCAGGAGAGGGGACGACTCGTCTCCAGCCGCCTTCTACTTTGATTTCTTCTTTGAATATCCAACCGTGTTCGGTCGATAATTTATTGGCTTCTTCTTGGGAATATATTTTGCCTACCCGTTTGGTCGGATTCTTCATAGCCGGATCGTTTTTGTCGACCACTACTTGCGAGATCATTGATACAACATCGCGTTCTAAGTTGTATTTTTTCAAAATATTCCGCAGATTTCGTTCGATCATATATCCGATTTCTCCTTGTGAATATGCAACGCACATATCCAATGACATAGGAGGAAGTCCGTACATTTTCACACCGGCATCATCACTCATCAGGATGTTTCCGACCTGTGGTCCGTTGCCGTGAGTGATAATCAAATTGTATCCTTCTCGGACAAGATAGATCAGATTCTCCAGTGTTTCCCGGATATTCTGATTTTGTTCCTCTACGGTTCCTTTTTGATTTCCCCGAAGGATAGCGTTTCCTCCCAACGCTACGACAGCTAATTTGGTCTCTTTCATTATAATTATTTTAAATGATTCAAATGATTTTAAATCCTGCATCGGTTATATTTTCTTTTTTTCATTTCTTCGGCAGGATTAAAAAACGTTTTTTAGCGATGTGATGATTCTTTTTCATCGACATCTTGTTGTACAAATTTAGAAAATTAAGCGCGAAAAAAAATAGCCAAATGACTATTTGTTGTGAATGTAAACAATTGAAAATCAAGTGTTGGTATAATTATTCCATTGATTTTTATAATTATGCGGCGTAAAATGCCACATTAGGAGGCTGTTATGTAAAAATCAAGCGACACTCCGTATGATCCTTTATGGATGATTTTGGCATTTCCTTGTCATCTATCTCTTCGCTATTTAGCAAAAAGGATTCCATAAGCGTCTAAATAGCTTATACCGTACTTTTCGTTTCACTTTATACCGGCTTTAGAACTATTTTGAAAGCACTTTATGTAGGAATAGAGGTAGTGATGATGAGGTGTTTATAGGTGACGGTGGTGGCAAAAAGGATCGCCGGAATAGAAGTGAATGAAAATAGGGCTGTCTGTCATTTAAATATTAAACTTTTTTTCTGTTTTCTGCTTTTCGCTTTTTTTCTTATCTTTGCAAGCCTATGGAGGAGAATGATAATAATACGAAACAACGGCCTTTGTTCAGAACATTTATGAACAAATATACAGTCACGTTGCTTATTTTTGTCGTGTGGCTTGCTTTTTTTGATCGTAATAATTTGGTCGATAAGATACAATTACGTGGCAAGATCGCGACGTTGAAAAAGGAAAAGACTTATTATCAGGAGAAGATTGAGGAGGATAATCGTAAGATGAAAGAATTGCTCAGTAATAAGCATAATTTGGAGAAGTTTGCCCGAGAGCAGTATTTGATGAAAAATCCGAATGAGGAAATCTTTGTAATTGTTAATGAATAAAGAGGTGGGAAGAATACTGGCGATTGATTATGGAAAGAAGAGAGTAGGAGTAGCGGTCAGTGATCCGTCGGGAATCATTGCCACCGGTCTTCAAACGGTTGCCTCACACGAAATTCTTCTATTTCTTCAGCAGTATGTAGAGCGTGAAAAAGTAGATCTTTTTGTGGTGGGTCATCCGAAGCAAATGGACAATACTGATTCTGAATGTATGGTTTATATTAAACCGTTTCTTCAGGGATTAAAGCGTCGATTTCCGAATATTCCGATCGTTATGTATGACGAACGGTTTACGTCGGTATTGGCTCACAGGGCACTGATAGAAGGGGGCGCAAAGAAAAAGACACGACAGGATAAAGGCTTGGTTGATACGATGAGTGCGACGATTATACTGACTTCGTATATGGAGCAACAAAGAAATTTGAAAATAGAATAATATTATCATTAATTGTAAATTTGATATATCTATGTTTTTACCAATAGTTGTTTATGGACATCCGATATTACGAAAAACGGCAGAGAATATTTCGATGGATTATCCGGAGTTGGATAAGTTTATTCGGGATCTGTTTTATACGATGGATGAAGCCGATGGTGTAGGTTTGGCAGCTCCTCAGGTGGGACGTAGTATCAGAGTTTTTACTGTTGACGGGGATGCTTTTGAAGAAGTTGATCCGGAGTGTAAGGGGTTTCGTAAAGTGTTTATCAATGCGCAGATCACTGAGCGGTGGGGCGAAGAGGTGTGTCGCAATGAAGGATGTCTGAGCGTTCCGGGGATACACGAGGATGTGAAGCGGCAAGATCATATCCGAATCAGTTATATGGATGAGAAGGGGCAGCAGTTGGAGGAGGAGTATTCGGGCATAAAGGCTTGGATTATTCAGCATGAATACGATCATTTGGAGGGCGTTTTGTTTACCGATCATCTTTCGGGTTTGAAAAAGAGGATATTGAAAAATAAGCTCAGTAATATCAGTCTCGGAAAGTTTAAGGCTACTTATCGCATTATTTTACCTAAATAATTTGTCCGGGGAAAGGTGCTGTCATTGGAAATAATTTTGTAATTTTCACGAAATTATTTTCAACGATTTATTTATGCGTGTGTAGATTTTAATTTTAAATATCCTTTTCTATACCTGCTGGCAGCATTGGTTGTAGGAATCCTGAGCAATGACGATGGCGCATTGCCGGTGGAATGTTTTTATGTATCGCTGGCATTTTCATTTTTTCTTTTCTTTTCCGGAATTCGTCGAATTTGGGTGGATTTATGCTTTTTGTTTACGCTGTTTTGTTGTGGACAGTTGGTTTCATCGGTTCCTTCTTTTTTACCGAATCCGGAGACGGTGTATTTTTTGAAAAGCCGTTGTGAGGAGCAATTGCCGCATCACAATTATATTCTTTCCGTTGGGGGTCAGAAATTTTATTTGAGCCGTTTTTATGTGGATCGTATGGAGTTGCAGCCCGGTGATTCGCTTTGTTTTCGGAGCAAGTTATTCCCTCTTTTAGAGAATGCCAATCCCGGTGAGTTTAGTTATGCGCGTTATTTGAAACAGCAGGGTGTACGGGCTCGCGTTGTTCCTGTGACGGATTTGGAGCGGACGGGGCATTCTCATACGATTTATTCTTTTTTCAATCATTTGCGTGAGAATTTGTTGGCAAAGACGGCTGTTTTGGTAAAGGATTCTTTGTCGCGCAGGTTGATTGATGCTTTGTGTTTGGGATATAGGAATGATTTGGACAGTGAATTGCAGGATTTGTTTGTTTCGACGGGGACGGTGCATTTGCTTTCGGTTTCAGGTCTGCATACGGGAGCTATTTATTTGTTGCTTTTGTTTGTTTTTAAGCAGATGGGGTGTAGGGGTCGGAAAAGTGAATGGGCGGTGATTCCGTTGCTTTGGGGATATGCTTGTTTGACGGGTTTGTCGCCTTCTGTGATTCGGGCGGCAACTATTTTGTCGTTTATCACTGTCGGGAAGATGTTTTGCCGGACGAATACGGCTTTAAATTCGGTGGCTGCCGCCGCTTTTTTCTCTTTGCTGATTCAGCCATCGGCTATTTATTCGCTGAGTTTTTTGATGTCGTATGCCGCTTATTCGGGTATTGTTCTTCTTTATCCTTTTTTATTTCGCTTGCCCGGAAGGTTGCCGCCACTTGTCTCTAAAGTGTATGCCTGTTGTTGTGTCACGATTGCCGCGCAGTTGCCGACGTTGCCGATTAGTGCTTTTTATTTTCATACGATTAATATCAATGGTTTTTTGGCAAATATGGTGGCTGTGCCTCTTTCGACTGTTCTTTTGTATAGTGCCGCTGTTTTGTTGGTTTTACCTGTTTTTGTCGGTCAATTTTTGGTCCCTGTCGTTGAAGGTATGAGTCGGTTGTTGGTTGGTTTTTTGCATTTTTTTGAGCCGTTTAGTCTGAATGTCTGTGATGTATATCCTTCTCCTTTTGCCATTTTCCTTTTGTATTTTTGTTTGATTTTTGTTAGTTTTTTTTTGATGTATCCGCAGCGTATCTGGCGGGTGGGAGCGATTGTTTCTCTGTCGTTGTTGTTGGTTTGTTTGATTACGACGAATTTAGTTGTGGGGTCTCGTCGGGAGATGGTGGTGTTTCATATTCGCCAACAATCTGTTGTTTTGTTGAATGATGGTGGATGTTATAGTTTTTTGAAAGTGACTGTTCCGGTACCTACTGTTGCTTTTCCTTATATTCGGCAAAATAAGTTGGAAGCTTTGCCGGCGCATAGGGGTTTGTTGGCTGACTTTTTGTTTCAGGATAATTTTTATCTTCACGAGCAGGATACTATTTTGATTGCGGATCGGGTGCATTGTGTTTATAAAGCCTGTCATATTTTGATTGTTACTGATAATCTGTTGCCTGCCGTCGTATTTAAAAATTGTTCGGATGGTTTTCCATCGCAGATTGTTGTAGATGGATCGAATGGTGTATTTCAGGTGTCGAAATGGAAAACGTTTTGCGAACAAAGTCGTATTACATTTTTCAGTACAGCGGAATGTGGCAGTATAAAGCTCTCCTTAAAATAAATTGAGCGTTTCTGTCGTTATCCTATAATTTTAGCTAATTTTGCCATTAAATAGATAAGTAGCGCCAATGAATGATTGCGGTATTTTGATGTTTTTAATAGCTTTTTTTTAATAGCTTAGAAAAGTAGTAAATAAGTCAATGGACTTTAAACACCAAAAATTTCGTTAAAAATGAATATTGTTATCGCCGGAGCCGGAGCCGTTGGAACACATTTGGCTAAAATGCTTAGCCGGCAAGAGCATAATATTATGTTGATTGATTCGGATCAGGAAAAGTTGGAGGATTTGGAAAGTGAGATCGACATTCTTTCTATTGTGGGTTCTTGTACTTCTATTGGTGCATTGAAAGATGCGGAAGTGGGGAAGTGTGATTTATATATTGCTGTCAATTCGTTGGAGGATCAAAATATAAATTCTGCGATTTTGGCAAAGAAATTAGGGGCGAAAAGGACGATTGCGCGGGTGAATAATAGTGAGTATCTGGAAACGGAAAATGCGGAATATCTCCGTTCTATTGGGATTGATTCGTTGATTTATCCCGAGCGGTTGGCAGCGGAGGAGATTGTTGCTTCGCTGAAGCAGATCGGATCGCGGCAGATGCACGAGTTTTCTGACGGGCGTCTGCAATTAGTCGGGATCAAGTTGTGGGATAATGCGCTGATTTTAAATCATACTTTGATTAAGATGGCGGAGATATATGGAGCAGATCAATTTCGAATTGTTGCGATCAAACGTCAGAATCGTACGATCATACCGAGAGGTAATGATGGGTTGCAATATGGCGACTTGGTTTTTATTGTGACGCGTCCTTCGTATATTCCCAATGTGTTTGAACTTTGCGGGAAGGAGCAGTTTGAGATTAAAAATATTGTGATCGTTGGGGCATCGCGGATTGGTATTAAGACCGCTTCTTTGCTTGAAAAACATTATAATGTAAAGATTATTGAGAAGGATCGGGAGAAGTGTATTCAGTTGGCTGATAAGTTGAAATCGACTTTGGTGATTAATGGGGATGGACGTGATTTGACTCTTTTGCGGGAGGAGGGAATTAAGAACATTGATGCATTTATCAGTTTGACGGGTTCTTCGGAAACGAATATTTTGTCTTGTTTGTTGGCGAAGAAGATGGGGGTGAAGAAGAGTGTGGCAGAGGTGGAAAATATTGATTATATTGATTTGGCGGAGAATATTGGTATCGGCACGTTGGTGAATACGAAATTGATCGCTGCTTCTCATATTTATCGTTATACGATGAATGTTGATGTGAAGCATTTGAAGTTTTTGACTTTTTCGGAGGCGGAAGTCTTTGAGTTGGAAGCGCAGCCCGGTTCTAAAATTACTCGCCATCCGTTGCAAGATATTCATTTTCCGGATGACGCGACTGTCGGAGGTGTGTTTCGGGGAGATGAAACGCTCATTGCCAAGGGTGATGTGCAGATACAGGCAGGCGATAATGTGGTTATTTTTGCTTTACAGAGTGCTGTAAAGAAAGTGATTAAATATTTTCAGTAGTTTCCCGTGTGAGTAGAAACGGAATGTGCTGATAGAAATTATAAATTGATTTATTTCCGGAAATGATAAACTTTCGTTTCATCGTCAATCTGATGGGAAGACTCTTGCTCGTGGAGAGTGTCTTTTTGTCGTTGTGTATAGTTATTGCTTTGTTGTATGGGGAATCGGATACGATGGCATTTTTGTATGCTACCCTTATTACGATGGGTGCAGGGGGATGCCTGATTTTGGGTGTGAATATTAAGGATCGGGTATTGGCAAAGAAAGACGGTTATTTTATGGTGACGATGGTGTGGGTGGTTTTTTCGCTGTTTGGTGCTTTGCCTTTTATGCTGGGAGGGACGATTCCGTCTTTTGTGGATGCCTTTTTTGAAACGATGTCCGGTTTTACGACTACCGGTTCGTCGATATTGACGAATGTGGAGGCTTTACCGCACGCTACTCTTTTTTGGCGTTCTTTGACGCAATGGTTGGGTGGATTAGGGATTATTATGTTGTTTATCGCTATTCTTCCCAGCTTGGGAATAGAGGGGCGTGATTTGTATGTGGCGGAGGTGACCGGACCTACGCATAGTAAATCGTCTTTTACTTTTGCTGCTACTGCCCGTAGGATGTGGGTGCTTTATACTGTTATGACTGTTCTCCAAACGGTTCTGTTGATGTTTGGAGGGATGGATTTATTCGATAGTGTTTGTCATTCTTTTGCGAGTATGGCAACGGGAGGATTCTCTACGAAGCAGGATAGTGTGGGATATTGGGATTCTGCTTATATTCAGTATGTGATCGTTGTGTTTATGTTTTTGGCGGGAAGTAATTTTGGTCTGCTGTATGCAGCTTTTGCACGGGGAGCTTGGCAGAAATTATTCAAGGATCGGGAGTTTCAGCTTTATTTTATGATTGCAGCTGTTGCCAGTGTGGTGATCGGTGGCGGATTGTATTTTACGGGTTGGGGAGATGCGGAAAAGAGTTTCCGGGATGCTATCTTTCAGGTTGTCACGTTGATGACGACGACCGGATTTGCTACTGCCGATTATTTGTTGTGGCCTCCTTTGTTGGGAATGATTCTGCTTTTACTGTTTTTTATAGGTGCTTCTGCCGGTTCCACTTCCGGTGGTATTAAGGTGGTTCGGGTGTATCTGTTGTTTAAGAATTCATTTGGTGAATTAAAGCGGATCATTCATCCCAATGCGATTATTAATGTGAAATATAATAATAAGACTGTCCATCCCAATGTGATGACGGGTATTATGGGCTTTGGAATTTTGTTTATGATTATCTTTACGATTAGTAGTTTGATTATGACGCTTTTTACGGAAGATATTATGACAGCGTGTAGTGCGGTGATTACGAGTATGAGTAATGTCGGTCCGGCTTTCGGCAGTCTTGGACCGATGGATAATTTTTCGCAATTGGACGATTTTGCTAAAATTTTTCTGGCAATCCTGATGTTAGTGGGGCGTTTGGAGATCTTTACGGTGATGGTGTTGTTCACTAAATCGTTCTGGAGGAAATAGGGCGATGGATGTAAACATTGTCTTTGGGTTTGACGTATAAAAAGGGACATTCATATTTACGAATATGCGACGAATCAGTCTTTTATGGGTAGGGATGTTTTTTTTATTTTTGTCTGCCAATGCTCAGCATTTGCAGCCGATCACTCAGTTTGCTGTGATTCGGCAGTTGGTCGATGCTAATCGTTTTGAAATGAGCTATACGATTGCAACCACCCATTATACTTTTTCTCTTCAGTCAACCACTCCTTATAGCGATCAGAATATTCGAATCGCTCAGGATAGTGCTTTTATTATCATTCAAGACAGTGTTGCTGCCGGTTATCTTCCTTATTTCGGAACCGGTTATTCGATGCCGCAAACGGGGGCTAAGGGGATTGTTTTTAGTAATAAAATGCAGGATTTGACAAAATCGCTCAAGGGAAGGGGAAGGCGACAATCCATAGCTTATCAATTTTCTGTGGTGGGTAAAAATGATACCTATAAAGTCAGTATAGATATTCGGAGTAACGGACAGTGCTATCTTTTTATTAATAGTCTTCGGCGTAGTCCTATTTCATATATAGGGCAGGTGGTTGAAAAAGTTCAATAAGATAGCGGACAGCGGTGGTTGCTATTTTTTATTTATTCATAGAGGATAAAATCTATCTGATGGAGGATTTGAGGGTTGTGATTGTAAAAAAAATAAAATGAATAGTTAAAATAGAAGTTAGAAATACCACACCATCAGGGCATACCGATTAGTCTGCTAAAAAAGGTTTTTATAAATCATTTTTTTTATGTAATCTTGCAAATTAAATCGTGTGCGAATTTTTGAAAAGGAGTCACATTAATTATTAATAAAAAATTTTACTATGTCGCTAAAAAGGAATATTCTTGACTTAAGAAGAAGG
Source organism: Odoribacter sp. (assembly GCA_036657595.1). Classification (GTDB taxonomy): domain Bacteria; phylum Bacteroidota; class Bacteroidia; order Bacteroidales; family Marinifilaceae; genus Odoribacter. The sequence goes on from JAVXFZ010000008.1 coordinate 17,439, forward strand.
AAAGAGGTGGTACTTCAGGGTGGTGGTGAAGATGCAATTAAGAAGCAGGCTGCAATGGGAAAATTGACAGCTCGGGAGCGAATTGAAGGAATCCTTGATAAAGGGTCTTTTCACGAATACGATATGTTCGTAGAGCATCAGTCTAAAGATTTCGATATGGATAAAAAGATTCTCCACGGAGATGGTGTTGTGATAGGCACCGGAACGGTATATGGAGAAGCTGTTGCTGTTTATGCGCAAGATTTTACCGTTGCAGGAGGTTCTTTGGGATTGATGCACGCTCGTAAAATCACTAAAATTATGGATCACGCTATAAAAATGCGTATGCCTCTTATCGGTATTAATGATTCCGGTGGAGCCCGTATTCAGGAGGGTGTAGATTCATTAGCCGGTTATGGTGAAATTTTTTTCCGTAATACACAGGCTTCGGGAGTGATCCCACAGTTGTCTATTATTTTGGGACCTTGTGCGGGAGGAGCTGTTTATTCGCCAGCATTGACGGATTTTGTTTTTGTGGTCGATAATATTTCTAAAATGTTTATTACCGGTCCGGAAGTTGTGAAAACGGTTCTGGGAGAAGAGGTCAGTATGGAAGATTTGGGTGGTGCGCGTGTTCACGCGGCTATTAGCGGTAATGCTCATTTCTTTGCTCTCTCAGAGGTTGAATGTTTTGAGCAGATCAAGAAGTTGTTGACTTTTATTCCGTGGAATAATCAACGTAAAGCAAAGACTTTCCCATCGAAACCGCCGAAAGCTGAATATAATATTGAAAAGATTTTACCGACGGATCCGACACAACCTTATGATGTTCGTGACGTGATTAGAGCGGTGGTGGATGATTCTGATTTTTTTGAAGTACAACAGGATTTTGCACAAAATATTGTGATAGGCTTTGGACGTATTGACGGAGAAACGATCGGTTTTGTAGCCAATCAGCCGTTGGTGCTTGCCGGAGTGCTTGATTGTGACTCTGCTGATAAGGCGGGACGTTTTATTCGTTTTTGTGATGCTTTCAATATTCCGATTGTTACGTTTGAGGATATGCCGGGCTATTTGCCGGGCGTGGAGCAGGAGTATATGGGTGTGATTCGTCACGGTGCGAAGGTGTTGTATGCATACAGTGAGGCAACTGTTCCTAAGATTACGGTGATTTTGCGTAAGGCTTATGGCGGTGGCTATATTGCGATGAATTCACGTCACTTGAAAGCGGACTTTATGTTTGCTTGGCCTACGGCAGAAATTGCTGTGATGGGACCGGAAGGTGCGGCTAATATTATTTTCCGTAAGGAAATTAAAGAAGCGGCTAATCCGGAAGAAATGCGTAAACAAAAGGTTGCCGAATATCGTGAGAAGTTTGCTAATCCTTATGTGGCTGCCTCAAAAGGATATATTGATTCTGTCATCGAACCGTCTGAAACACGTTTGTTGCTGAAACATTCAATTGAAGTGTCGGGCAATAAAACGGTAATGACTCCTGCTAAGAAGCACGGAATCCCTCCGTTCTAAAAGCAATTAGATTTAATCGTTTAATCGGTTGAGGAGATCCCTTACCGGTTAAACAAGTCAACGATTTAATAAATAAAGGAGGTAAAATGACTATAAAATTAGAAAAATTTACGCTGAATGGCGTGGAATATAAAACTCAACTTACCCAAAAGTGGATAAACCGGAGAAAATGGGAGGAGCCAAATCCTTATATGTTATATTCTCATATTCCGGGAACGATCTTGCACATTGAGGTGAAGGAAGGACAACAAGTGGAGGAAGGTGAGGTATTGTTGATTCTTCAGGCGATGAAGATGAGTAATAAATTGACCGCTCCGTTTGCCGGAAAAATAAAGACAATAAGCATCAAAGTCGGGGATAGAATACCCAAAGGAACCTTGATGATTGAAATGGAAGAATAAACGAAAGGGGATTGTAGAAGAGATTTTACAGTCCCCTTTTTTCTTTTTAACTAATATCGTTATACCGCTATGAGCTTTTTTGAAGCCAGGAATATCATTAAGAATTATGCGAATCATCGGGCTTTAGACGATGTTTCGATTGAAATTCCGGAAGGTGCAATTTATGGATTGTTGGGACCGAACGGTGCCGGTAAGACGTCGTTGATCCGGATTATTAATCAGATTACAGGACCGGATTCCGGAGAGCTTTTTTTCAAAGGTCGCCGATTGGAACCGACCGATATGAATCGAATCGGTTATCTTCCTGAGGAAAGAGGATTGTATAAAAAAATGAAAGTGGGCGAACAGGCTGTCTATTTGGCGCGACTGAAAGGAGTGAGCCGACACGATGCGATCTTGCAATTGAAAGCTTGGTTTGAAAAATTTGAGATCGAGGAATGGTGGGATAAGAAAGTGGAAGAGCTGTCTAAGGGAATGGCTCAGAAAGTTCAGTTTATCACTACTGTCTTGCACGAGCCGGAGATGTTGATTTTTGACGAACCGTTTAGCGGTTTCGACCCGATTAATGTCGAATTGCTGAAAAAAGAGATTCTGGAATTGCGTAAAAAAGGAACAACAATTATTTTCTCAACGCATAATATGATGTCGGTCGAGGAAATATGCAGCCATATCTCTTTGATTAATCGCTCGAAAAAGATTATTGAAGGACCTATTAATCAGATCCGGAATAAGTATGCCAATAATACTTATCAGTTGATTTGTAAAGATAACAGTGAATTTCAAGCACAAACCGTTATTGGAGAAGAGTTTGAGATCTTGTCAGAGAAAGTTGAAGACGGACAGCACGAAATTATCCTTCAACGTTTGGAGGTGTGTCCAACAAATACGTTGCTGCGACGCTTGCTTGATAAAACGGATATTATTTCCTATCAAAAAATCATTCCCGGTATGAATGATATTTTTATCAAATTGGTCAAGGAAGGGAATAGATCTATAGATTTGAATAACCATTAACGACGAATGAATAACGCGATATGAACAAGACATTCATTATCATTGGACGTGAATTTTCTACCCGGGTACGCAAAAAAAGTTTTCTTGTGTTGACTCTGCTGGTGCCTATTTTGATGGCTGGCTTTTATGCTTTTTTGATGTGGATGCTGCTGAAGGATGACACTCAGGAACGTAAAATTGCCGTTGTCAATCAATCGACTTTGGAGAAACCTTTCGAAAAGATCAATAGTACTACTTTTGATTATACGGATAATACGATTACAGAAAGTTCTGCTCCCGAATTTTTGAAGCAAAATAATTATTATGCGGTGATTTGGATCCCTGAAAATGTGATGAATGATCCGGAAATTCCTATTTATTCTTTTTCACAGGTTCCGACGGAATTGAAGAATGAGATTGCTGCTCAACTTCGAATTAAAATTGAAAATATTAAACGATCGGTAGTCATTGCCGAATCGCAAATGCCTGATCTTGAGAAGAAATTGGCAGAGACGGAAACTGCGGTTGTCGTACGCACTTTGAAAGTGTCTGAGGATACCGGAGAAGCGAAGGAAAGTTCTTCCGAAATCGCCTCTGTTATCGGACTGGTCGGCGGTATGGTGATTTATTTCTTTATCTTTATGTATGCTTCGCAGGTGATGAAAGGGGTGATCGAGGAAAAGACAAATCGGATTATCGAAGTGTTGGTTTCTTCGGTGAAGCCTTTTCAGTTTTTATTGGGCAAGATTATCGGAGTGGCCGCCGTCGGATTGGTGCAATTTTTGATATGGGTGGCTTTTGGATTGCTTTTGATTGTTGCAATGCAGACTTTTTTGTTGCCTCAATTGGATATGGAAGCCTTGCGAAATGTTGGGAATGTAGCCGGCGGATTACAAAGTATGCCGGGTGCTGAAAATCTTAGCGCATCGCAATTGGAGATTATGCAACGGATAGCAATGACAATAGATGCTTCTTTTATTGCTAAGTTTTTAGGAGCCTTTCTGTTTTATTTTATCGGTGGTTATCTGCTCTATGCTTCGCTTTTTGCAGCGATCGGTGCTGCCGTTGACAATGAGACTGATTCTCAGCAATTTCTCACACCGCTTTCTATTATACTGGTTGTTGGGCTATATATTGGTATGGCAGCAATGAGAAGTCCCGAATCACCTTTGGTATTTTGGAGTTCGCTGATTCCATTTACTTCGCCTATCGTGATGCTTGTACGCATTCCATTTGGTGTGCCTGCGTGGGAACTGGTTGCTTCTATGCTGATTTTGGTTGCTTCTTTTATCTTTTTTACTTGGCTATCCGGTAAAATCTATCGCATTGGAATTTTGATGTATGGTAAGAAAGTAACTTGGAAAGAGCTTTATAAATGGTTGAAATATTGATTTTTGAAGTAAAGTAATAAAATAGCAACAGATTTTTATTTTTGTGAAATTGTGAAATTAAAAAATAATCCGGTTTAATAGTATTATAATGCGGAATATTCTAATTTTGTTGCGTGATAGACAAAACTATAAATATTAATAAAATAATAGATTATGAAATTTTTTATCGACACAGCTAATCTGGCACAGATCCGGGAAGCTAATGATATGGGAGTGTTGGACGGTGTGACAACAAATCCTTCATTGATGGCAAAAGAGGGTATCAAGGGTATTGAAAATTGCAAAAAACATTACGTAGAGATTTGTAATATTGTAGACGGTGATGTGAGTGCAGAGGTGATTGCTACTGACTATGAAGGAATGATTAAAGAAGGGGAGGTTTTAGCTGCTTTGCATCCGAATATTGTTGTAAAAGTTCCTTGTATCGCCGATGGTATTAAGGCAATTAAATATTTTTCAAAGAAAGGTATCCGCACAAACTGTACGCTGGTATTTTCTTCCGGACAAGCATTGTTGGCTGCAAAGGCTGGAGCTACTTATGTTTCGCCATTTGTTGGTCGCTTGGATGATATTTGCAGCGATGGTATTGAATTGGTTAGTAAAATCGTAGATATGTATAGCTATTATGGCTTCCATACGCAAGTGTTGGCAGCTTCTATTCGTAATACACAGCATATTATTCAGTGTATTGAGGTTGGAGCTGACGTAGCTACTTGTCCTTTATCAGCGATTAAAGGTTTATTGAATCACCCCTTGACAGATAGTGGTTTGGCTAAATTCTTGGAGGATTATAGAAAGGTAAATGCTTAGTACATTTTATGTATCTTAAATTATTTGAGGATAATCCCAATGCCCGGGATATTCTTAAAGTAGTCGAAGTGTTAAAGGGCGGCGGCGTTATTATTTATCCGACGGATACAGTATACGCAATGGGCTGTGACATCAATAATGTCAAGGCTGTACAGCGTGTGTGTCAATTGAAAGGAGTGAAGCCGGAGAAGGCAAACTTCTCGATGATTTGTCGTGACCTGTCGAATATTGCTGCTTATGCGAAAGTGAGCAATGATGTATTTAAGGTGATGAAGCATAATCTACCGGGACCTTTTACTTTTGTATTGGCAGCCACGAATAAGTTGCCCAATGCAATGATGAATCGGAGAAAGACGATAGGTATTCGTATCCCAAATAATTATATTGTGATGTCGATTGTAGAGGAATTAGGCAATCCGTTGCTGACAACCTCTGTGAAGGCTGATGATGATGTAATTGAGTATTTGACTGATCCGGAATTAATCTATGAAAAATATGAGAAATTGGTGGATTTAGTCATAGATGGTGGATATGGACATAATGTGGCTTCAACGGTGGTCGACTGTGGAGAGGATACAATAGAGATAATGCGGCAAGGGATTGGGATCTTGGAATAATGGAAGAGTTGAAGAGATAAAAAACAGTAACTGCCCGGAAAGTAAATTTTCGGGCAGTTATTTTGTTTTTAGGAAGGCGGATGAAAGGGAACGTCATTTATTCATTCTCTTCTTCATCATTTTTTGTTAATTCTTTCAGAGTAAAAATGAGAGGGGTGGAAAATTTAGCAATGCGGTAGACACATTCTTCTACACAACAATGTTCACAATGTTTCTTGGCGCAGGAATCCGAATGTACGGAAATTTGTATTCGATCGGAGAATCCTGTTAAGATGGTATCTTGTAATTTCTCGCAGGCACGGTGCCCCTCTTCGATATTGTAATACCACGGTAAGGTCAGGTCGCAATCCATATAATAATAGCTGCCGTATTTGATCACTTTTAAGTTGTGGACATCAATCCAGTCGGGCTGTCGGCAAGCTGCAATGGTTGTTGCCATTGATTCAAGCACGTCGTTGTCGGCTTTGTCTAAGAGGTTAGCAACTGTTTTCTTTAATATGGAAATCCCGGTGATGATGATGATTGTACCGAAAATCAAAGCCAAAGCACTGTCAATCCATCCAATTTTGGTGATATAAAGTAGTATCAATCCGATGACCAATCCGATGGTCGAGTATGTGTCCGATTGTAAGTGTTTCCCGCCTGCAATCAAGGCAATGGAGTTGTAGCGTTTCCCAATGCGGATGCTGTACCAGCCCATTGCATAATTAATGACACCGGCGATTGCAATGACAACAATACCGATGTCTAATTGTTCAATTTTTGCCGGATCAAATAATCGTTTCACACCTTCATAGATGATTAAGCCGCCGGCAATCATAATCAGTAATCCTTCAATAGAAGCTGAAATGAGTTCGATTTTACCGTGTCCGAACGGATGTTCTTTATCCTTGGGTTGTGCTGCCCATCGTAGGCTATATAGGCTAATAAATCCGGCAGTGACATTTACGATACTTTCCATCGCATCGGTCAGGATTCCTACGGAATTGGTCAGATAAAAGGCAAGAAATTTACCGAGCAGTAGCAGTATGGAAAAGGATACAATCCACGTCTGTATTTTTTGTTTCAGAGTATCTTCATTCATGATTTCAAAAGATGATATCCGTATTTTTATTTTATCGTCATTAAGATATGTGTTTCTCGGGAAACGCTATTTTACAGATGCTTACTGTGTTTACAGTGCATCACTCTCAACGTGAAAAAAAAGAACTAACATCTGTCAGTCCTTTTAGAGAGTAGCGCTACCGGGAATCGAACCCGAATTTCAAGAATGAGAATCTTGCGTCCTAACCATTAGACGATAGCGCCATAAATTATTTAAAATAAGCCTATGTAAGTAGGCTTTGTTGGAGCTGTTAGTGAGACTTGAACTCACGACCTCTTCCTTACCAAGGAAGTGCTCTACCACTGAGCTATAACAGCCTATACTGAAACTTTCAAATTACTTTACGATGTATAAATTGAAAGAACTTCGTTCGCTTATCTTTGAAGACTTTCTTTGCAATAGCTCCATTGAAAAGCGGTACAAATGTAATACAATTACAATGTTTATACAAATTTTCTGTACAAAAGTTTTTCGTAGATTATTATCTCTTCTTATATGGAGGATGTGGCGAGCATCTGTATCTCTAAACAGAATACTTCGTCAGTGATCCGGATGCTTGCGTGTAAGTTATTCTTTTGACAAATACTTTTGACAATAGCCAATCCTAATCCTGTCGCTTCTTTTTCTGTACTGCATTTTTTAAAACGGGCAAATAGGTCACCCTCTGGAATTTCCTTGTTGTAGGAATTATATACTTGTAATGTGGTACTTGTCGTTTCTATTCGAATATATCCCTCTTTTGTATTATACCGAATGGCATTCGATAACACGTTGGATGCCAGTATTTCAGCTAATTGGGGATGTAAATTTAATTGTAGAGGTTCTGTATATTGTTTTTGGATAGTTAATCCCTTCATTTCTATAATATCTTCGTATGCGCTTAGGAAATCATTCAGGAAATCATTTAATTTGATTGGATTTTCTGCCGGGAACTGATCGCTATTGATTTTTGCAATCATAAACATAAAACGGTTCAGGCGGATAATATGATCTACTGCACTACTGACAGATCGGATTAATTCTGTATGTTTTTCGCTGTTGCCTTCGCTCTGCTGTAACAATTCAAGACGAGCTTTTACAACCGATAAGGGGGTTTGTAATTCGTGTGAAGTGTTTTCTGTCAATTCTCGCAATGATAGATAATCTCCTTGAATCCGATCAATCATTCGGTTGAGCGTTCGTTTTAATATATTGAATTCATCTACTTGACAAATAGTTACTTGTATAGCGTGTAGGCTAATCAGATCAACTTCTTTTAATTGTTCTAATATTTGATAAAAAGGATGCCATAGTTTGGCAACAAACCATTTCGTCTGCCAGAAGGAAAATAGAGTAAACAGTATAAATAAGATAATTAGGGATACGGCAACAGCTCCTAAAATATCTTCCGTATCTACGGTTGATTGCCATAGTGTTATTAAAAAATTATCATTGCCGTTTTTTTGAGTATAGGATAAAAGACGAAAGACGACATTTTCTTTTTTATATTCACTATAAACAATAGTGTCTCTAATATATTCTTGTAGGAATACATCTTTTGCGACAAGCGTGCCCGTTAAACGGCTATTATTTAATAGGGGATTGTCCCATATTTCCACTGTCCCATTTTTCGCGACTTCATATTCTATATTTTGTCTGTATTCCCTCAGAGTATGATCGGCCGAACGGCGTATGAAATGAGTAATGATTAGGTAGTGTGAAAGACTGCCTACCACTAACACCAATAATAATACAATAAAAGTATATCTTTTATATATTTTTGATAATTTCATATTTCCGTTATTTCAAAATAAACTTGTATCCTACCGCATATACCGTTTCTATGTAATCTTCGGCACCTTGATCTTGTAGTTTTTTCCGTAACTTTCGCATATGGGTGTACAGCGCATCGAAACTGTCGGCTCCTATTCCCATATAGTCGCCCCATAAATGTTCAACAATTGCTTCTTTTGTTAACACTCTGTTTTTATTCATAAGCAAATAAGTGAATAAGTCATATTCTTTGCGAGTCAGATCCACTTGATTTTCGTGGATAAATACAAAACGAGAATCGGGAAAAATCCTTATTTCATTGTAAAAAAATTCTCTTTGTCCTCCGAATTGCCGTCTGCGAATGACAGATTTTAGGCGGGCATTTAATTCTGATAAATGAAAAGGTTTAGCTAAATAATCGTCTGCACCGATCTCTAATCCCTCTATCTTATCTCCGGTGGAATTACGGGCAGAAATAATAATAATGCCGGCGTTCGATTGTGCTTTTTTTAATTGATGGACAATATCCAATCCGTTTCCGTCCGGTAATGTGAGATCGACAATAACACAATCGTAATCATAAAGGCTTGTTTTTTCTTTGGCTGTTGTATAATTGTAAGCGCATTCACAAATGTAACCTTCACTATGAAAGTAATTTTCAATGGATACAGCTAATTCTTTTTCGTCTTCAATGATCAATATCTTCATATTTCCCTTTATCAGTAAGTATAAGCAATGAACTTTCTGTCCAAAATTAAATAATAAAATGTATACAACCGATAACTTTCAAAATAAATGTCAAAAAAACTTATTATTTATAGTAATGTTCAGAATTTCTTTAGAATTGAATCCTTCCTTTGCGAAACAAATTGAATAATTCTTGTTTTATAAACAGGAAAACGAAAGATTAATTTTAACTAAAAATTTTACTTATGAAGATCAGACTATTAATTTTAGGATTACTTTTCGCAACAGGAGCGTGTATCGTTGCTTGTAGTGAAGACGATGACAACGGTGGGACAAACGGTGTTCATATCGGTAACAAAGAGAAGGCTTTATTAAGCAAATATCCTCAGGCTGAGAATTTCCAATGGAAAAAAAGTAAAGATCAGAAGTATGATATTGCTACCTTCATTTTGTCTAAAGTTCCCTCGAAGGCGGCTGCAACTCCTACGGATACAGTGAATGTATGGTTTGGAGAAAATGAAAAAATGCGTTTAATCGATGAGGAAATTGCTTTTGAAGCACTGCCGGAAGCTGTAAAGAGTAAATTTGCAAAGACTAACAGTATCTTGGACAAATCGTTGTATAGCGATGTGAAACAATGGGAAATGGACGATGTTTATAAATTAGAACGCGACGGAGTTGTTTCTTATAAAATTGAAATGGAAAACATAGCAACAGAAAAGGAATATGATCTTTACTATGATGCTTTGGGTATTCTGATAAAAGAAGTGGAAGATATGGATGAGGAGGAAGACGAAGCACCTCTTGAAATACCGGAAGATATAAAAAATTGGGTGACTAAGAATTATGCCGGTGCTGAAATCTTGGATTTTGAAATGGAAGAAGAGAATGGTGTGAAGCTATACGAATTGGATTTGAAACAAGGAAAATTGATTATTGAGATTGAATTGAGTGCAGATCTGATTGCTACGGAAGAGTATAATTACCCAACTCCTGAAGCTTTACCTGCTGAGATTTTGGCAAAATTGAAAGAAGTGATTGCTAAACAAGCCGTATATGCGTTAACTGATATTGATGATATTGAAATGACGAAAGAAAACGGTTCGGAAATTTATAGCATTGAATTTGAAAAAGGGAAAGTTGAATGTTCATTAAGTATCATTAAGGATAGTAAGAATCAGATTACTACTGAAGGAATGCTACCTGAAACAGAGGAGTAAATCCTTGAATAGGAGATACAAAAACGAAAAAGTGTGTGTAAAAATTGATTTTTTTGCACACATTTTTTTTATATCTTTTCTGGAACCCCAAATTTTATTTGCAGAAAAAGTTAAGTAAGAATGCTGTTTTGTTTATTAAATTTATCTCTTGTGCTATTTTAGAAAGTTAAGTGGCTTCTAATTTTATTGTAGAGTATGTCACTATATTCAAAAATCTACACTTTCTAAGATGCAGCTGAGAGCAATTTATTTCCATAAATAAGTTTGCATTTGAGATATTTTGAAAAGCTTTTCGACATAGGCTTACCACAGCAGTCCTATACGTTGAATCGCGTTTCCATTCAATGCATTATGCGATTTCTCGCGAGCATACTGCACCTCCTGATCCGGATGAAAGATCATTTCGGCTGACAATCTTCGACTGAGTACGACCATTCCATAAGTTCTCTTCAAATTATTTGCCGCATAGACTTGTTGAATCAGCCACTCAATTTTTTTCAAGTAACAAATGAATAACAAAAATATACTTCGAAACAACTAAGTTGTAGAAAGTTACATTTCATCTGTTGAAATGCTATAAAATAAGGAAAGCCCTTATTTATAAGGGCTTTCTATACTAAACTGATCTATTCTCCTCTCAACTATCCACCAAAGTTATCGTACATCACATTTTCATCGGGTACACCTAAATCATACAGCATCTTGGTGACGGCTGAAATCATCATAGGAGGTCCACACAGATAATATTCAATATCTTCAGGATTCTCGTGATTCTTGAGATAATTCTCAAAAATGACTTGGTGGATAAACCCGGTAGGACCTGTCCAATGATCTTCCGGTTGCGGGCTGTCAAGGGCGAGAGTCCAATGGAAATTCGGATGTTCAGCTGCTATCTGGTCGAACTCATTTTTATAAGGAGCTTCTTTCAACGAACGGGCACCATACCAGAAACTAACTTTACGTTTGGTATCCATTGTTTTAAAGAGATTGAAGATGTGCGAGCGCATAGGAGCCATTCCCGCACCGCCACCGATAAACATCATCTCATTGTTCGTGTCACGCAGGAAGAACTCTCCGTAAGGGCCGGAAATAGTTACTTTATCTCCCGGTTTGCGAGAGAAAATGTAAGAAGAGCAAATACCCGGATTTACAGGTGCAAAGCCTCCAATGGCGCGATCGAACGGTGGTGTGGCAATACGGATATTTAACATCACAATATTACCTTCTGCCGGGTGATTAGCCATAGAATAAGCCCGGTAAGTAGCCTCCGGATTGTGCATTTTTAGATTGAACATCTTCATTCGTTCCCAGTCAGCCTTATAAGCATCGCTGATATTAAAAGTCTGGAAGTCCACATCAATAGCCGGCACATCAATTTGGATGTAGCCACCTGATTTAAATTTCAGACTTTCTCCTTCAGGAAGTTTGACAACAAACTCTTTCAGGAAGGTTGAGATATTATTGTTAGAAACAACTTCGCATTCCCATTTCTTGATGCCAAGTACGGCTTCCGGAATGCGCATTTCGATGTTTTCTTTCACTTTCACTTGACAAGCCAATCGCCAATCTTCGTGTTGTTGTTTGTAAGAGAAAAAACCGGTTTCGGTCGGGAGGATTGAGCCTGCACCTGAATCGACCTGACATTTACACATACCGCAAGAGCCTTTTCCACCACACGCCGAGGGTAAAAAGATTTTTTGACTGCCGAGGGTAGAAAGCAAAGAGCTTCCCGGATCTGTCGTTAACACTCGTTCGCCGTTGTTGATGCTGATTTTCACTTCACCTTTCGCTGTCAATTTAGCTTTTGCGAACAAAAGCATTCCGACAAGCAGCAGGGTGACAATCAAAAATACCACAATACCGGCTGTAAGGATTGTTGTATTTATTGCTAATAGTACCATTATCATTTCAGATTTAGAATTTTACTTTTCAGGTTGAGCGTTTTCATCCGCCTGAGGTGTTTCAATGATTGTGTCTGCCGGTTGAATTGTATCGTTTACAACAGCTTCCGGTTGTTCTGGGAGTATTTCTACTTGTTCGGCAACAGTTGGTTGAGCTTTCAGCTTTTCCAGGTCGATGCCTAAGAAACTCATAAAAGAAATAGCCATCAAGCCGGTGACAATAAACGTGATACCAATTCCACGTAGTGGAGCCGGAATGTCTGAATATTTCAGCTTCTCACGAATAGCAGCAATGCCGACAATAGCCAGCATCCAGCCAATGCCGGAACCCAGTCCGAAAGTGGTCGCTTCGGCTACTGAAGAATATCCTCTTTCCTGCATAAACAGCGAGGCACCCATAATAGCGCAGTTCACAGCAATCAAGGGCAGAAAAATACCCAATTGGTTATAAAGAGCGGGTGTAAATTTCTCTACCACCATTTCTACTAATTGTGTGATGGCTGCAATAACGGCGATAAACATAATGAAACTGAGGAAACTCAAGTCGATGGTGGCGGCTTCGTCGCCTAACAACCAAGAGAGAGCCCCTGCTTTCAGTACATAATTATCGAGCATATAGTTCACTGGCACCGTGATCAAAAGTACGAACACAACAGCGATTCCTAATCCGAAAGAGGTCTTTACTGTTTTCGACACAGCCAGATAAGAGCACATTCCGAGGAAGTAGGCAAATATCATGTTGTCGATAAAGATAGACCGGACAAATATGTTTAACAGATTTTCCATTTTTTCTGTATCTCTTTTTGATTAATTATTTTTCAATTAAATCCTTATTCCTTGAGCGGTGGACCCAAATAATGATACCCACCAAAATCAAAGCCATCGGAGGCAGAATCATCAATCCGTTGTTGGCATATCCCCATTCATAACAAATGGAAGGGATCACTTTAAAACCGAATAAAGATCCACTGCCTAACAGTTCGCGGAATACAGCCACAATCACAAGGATGAGTCCATAACCCAGCCCGTTGCCGATGCCATCCAGTAAAGAAGGCCACGGTTTATTGGCTAATGCAAAGGCTTCAATACGTCCCATAATAATACAGTTCGTAATGATCAGTCCTACGAATACAGACAATTGCTTACTGATATCGTAGGCATAAGCTTTCAACAATTGATCCACCACGATCACCAACGCTGCAACGACCACCAACTGAACGATGATACGAATACGTGTAGGAATAGTATTTCTCAATAGAGAAAGGATTACATTGGAAAATGCTGTCACGGCAGTTACCGAAAGTGCCATCACAATGGCAGGTTGCAATTTGGCAGTCACCGCGAGAGCAGAGCATATACCCAGAATCTGAATGATGACCGGGTTATTTTTGCTCAACGGACCGAGTAAGAGCTGACGGTTCTTGGCTGAAAATAATGTCTCTTTTTCGCTCATTATTATTTACTTTTTAAGAATGATTCGTAACAGGTTAAATAGGCTTTGATCATATTTTCAACTCCTTTGGAGGTAATCGTACCGCCAGAAATAGCATCTACTTCGTGTGTACCGACAGAGCCTCCGCCTTTTTTGACTAAAATAGATACCAATTGAGAATTTTCGAAGATCATTTTCCCATTAAATTGCGTTTGAAATTTACTATCCGTAATTTCCGCACCCAATCCGGGGGTTTCGCTCTTATGGTCGAAAACCGTTCCATAGATGGTATTCTTATCATCATTCAGAGAAATATATCCCCATACCGGACCCCAAAGTCCTTTACCGTAGATTGGAAGAATATATTTGGTGCTTCCGTCGATATTGGCGACAAACACGGGAAGGAGCTTTTCTCCGCACGTTTTTTTCGCTTGTTGAGCCAAGTCGATAGTAAAAGCATCTCCTGTCACTTCTTCTCCTTTAGAGTTGACGACAAATTGTTTAACGATGTATTTTTCAAATTCCTCTTTTGAATTTTCCGCTGTGGAAGGAATATTCACGGAGCGCAGAATATTCTGTCTTTTCTCATTCTCAATATTCCTATTCTGTGCAGGTTGAAGCGAAAGGGCTACGATAGCCAACAGGGCTGCCACAACGACTACCAGTACTATGGAATAGAGGAATGTATATGTATTTCCTTGTTTATTCATCTTATTTTTGATTTTTGATCAATCAGCAATTACTTTAGCTCTTTTCAAGCGGCGTTTGATATTGGCTTGTACGACAAACCAGTCAATTAACGGTGCAAAGGTATTCAGTAGCAAAATAGCCAGCATCATACCTTCCGGATAGCCGGGGTTGATACAACGGATAATGATCGCCATACAGCCAACTAAAAGTCCGTAGACATATTTACCGGCATTTGTCTGAGCTGATGTAACAGGATCGGTTGCCATAAACACGGCTCCGAAGGCAAATCCACCCATCACCAGTTCCTCTAAAGCAGTGATGTGAGCATACGGATTAGATTCCGGTAATACAGCTTGCAGTAAAGATGCCATCAGAAATCCACCGACAAATACCGAAAACATTGTTCTCCAACTGGCTACATTGGTCAGCAAAAGAATCACCGCACCAATCAGGATGCAGAAGGTAGACGTTTCTCCGATAGATCCCGGGATGAGTCCCCAAAACATCGTACTCATATCGTGTGTCATCGGTAGACCTAAAGCAGCTTCTGCCAGCGGGGTGGCTCCGGAAAAGGTATCCGGTTTATCGGCAATCCAGACCAAATCACCCGAAATTTTCGAGGGATAAGAGAAAAAGAAAAAGGCACGTGCCAACAGAGCGGGGTTCCAGATGTTCATTCCCGTTCCTCCAAAGATTTCTTTTCCTATAATCACAGCGAAGGCTGTTGACAGAGCGATCATCCACAGGGGAGCTTCCACCGGCATAATCATCGGGATCAGCAATCCGGAAACTAAGAAACCTTCATTGATTTCGTGACCTTTGATCTGTGCGACAGCAAATTCAATACCCAATCCTACGACATAGGATACGATAATCATCGGCAGCACTTTCCAGAAACCAAAGAAAAATAATTCGCAAAATGTAGCATCGGCTAATGTGCCGATGGCATTAAAATGTTGGTATCCTACATTATACATACCAAACAAAAGCGCCGGGAGCAGAGCGATCACCACGATGATCATCGTCCTTTTCAAATCAACAGCATCCCGGATATGAGCGCCGGTTTTCGTTGTATGATTCGGCACGAAAAGAAAAGATTCAAAACCGGTGAAAACAGAATGGAACTTTTCAAATTTCCCTCCCTTTTCAAACAATGGTTTTTTCTTATCTAAGAAATTTCGTAAAAAATTCATATTATTATAGTTACAAAGTTATAGAGTTACAAAGTTATAGGTATGTTCGGGATTCTTGCGTATCGCATCATCCTTTATGACCTTTACGACTTTTAATTGGTTTCCTTCATAATTAATTCGATACCTTGATTCACAATCTGTTGAACCGGAATCTTAGACGTACAAACAAATTCACACAAAGCCATATCTTCCGGTGCCACTTCGTAAATACCGAGTTGCTCCATCTGGTCGATGTCGTTAGCCAAGATAGCTTTCAACAAATACACCGGATAAATATCCATCGGGAACACCTTTTCATATTGTCCTGTCATCACAAATGCCCGACGTTCGCCGTGGTAGTTGCTATCAAGTGTGTAATGTTTATTCGGACACAGGAAAGAAGGAAACAACTTAGAAGCTGAAAACTTATTAAAGCCGGGGGTTGCCCAACCTAAAAATTCATATTGATCGCCTTCCGGTATCACAGTCACCTGATTGTCATAAAACCCTAAAAAACCGTTTGCTTCCACTCTTGTTCCTGTCAAAACGTTTCCGGAGATCAGCCGTTGTTTCACCAACTCTTTCAATTTCCCTGTCGTGATACTTTCCATCGAAGCACCGATGATACTGTGATAATAAACTGGCTTTGTCACTTCCGATCCGGTCAGAGCAATAATTTTCCGAGCATCAAAATGACCTTCATTGAAAAGACGACCGATCGTCACAACATCTTGAATATTAACCACCCAAACAGATTCACCTTTATTAATAGGATTCAAGTGATGAATCTGTATGCCGGTATTTCCGGCAGGATGAGCTCCGGCAAAATAATTAATATCTACGTTCTGTAATTTCGTAAAAACTGACGTGGTAGGTGTGCCTTCCCGCAGATTCAGATTCACATTCTTATTACAAAGTTTTTTCAGACAATTAATACCACTTTGCAAATCCTTTTCGCACCCCGTCAATATAAAATCATAATCCGGTGCGAGTGGGGCAGAGTCAAAAGCTGAAACAAAAATAGCCTTGGGGGTGATTGTCGGATCAGCAATTACATCAAACGGGCGTTGTTTAATCAAAGGCCATATACCGCTATCCAGCAATTTCCCGATGACTTCATCTCTCGTCAATTGATTGGCATCACCTTTCCCGAAATCCCGGTACTGAGTGACGGCATCCATCTTTATAATTACTTCCAATAGCTTTCTTCTTTCACCGCGGTTGATATTGTCAATCCTTCCGCTGCTCGGTGCCGTGAATTTAATTTCAGGATGTGCTTTGTCAGTAAATAAGACATCGCCTGCTTTCACATCATCGCCGACCTTTACCATAAGCTTTGGGGTGATTGATCGGAAATCTGTTGGTTTTACGGCACAATAAGTTATTTCCCTCATTGGCTGCACCACTCTTTCCGCTTCTCCATTCAGCTTAATATCAAGGCCTTTTTTTAATTTGATTACCTTGGACATATTATTTATAAATATTAATAATTAAATATATGCATATAAAAAAATAAAAAGAAATACTAAATCAGTCGCTCGACTGATGGTTTTCTACAAATAAGCCACAAATATACAAACCTATTACGTAATTTTGTCGTTAATTAGATTTTAATTTATTGATGATGAGATTTTTTTTATATTTCTTCTTTTTCATTTTCGGTACTTGTGGATATCTTTCCGCTCAAAGTCTGATAAAGACCGTACAATGCTTCCCCGTAGGACAACCTTTTGCCGAACCGGTGATTGAATTGGGAACTGCTCAACAACTTGCTTTCAGCTTTGATGATCTGAGTACACAGGTGAACACATATACCTATAAAATTCAACATTGCGATCCCGACTGGAACTCTTCAAATCTGAGTCCATTCACCTATTTAAATGGCTTTTTCAGTAATCCTTTGGAAAACTACGCTTATTCCTTCAATACGGTGGTGCCCTACACACGTTTCTCCCTGCTCATTCCGAATGACGAGGTCAGTATGAAACTATCGGGTAACTATCTATTGCAGGTTTTTAACGATGCAAACCCCGATAGTGCAGTTATTTCCCAACGTTTCTCCGTATTTGAAAACAAAGTAGGCATATCTGCGACGATTGTCAATGCCACCAATCCAAATAATCTGTACACATCCCAGCAATTAAATTTCACGGTCAGCTACAACAACTTGCCGATCTACAATCCGATACAGGAAGTGCGGGCATACGTATTACAAAACCAAGATCCCCATAGCCGTCGGAACTTTACGCCGACCTTCATACAGCAAAACCAATTAGTATACGGCGATGGCATCAACAACCTATTCAATGGCTTATCGCCGTTTCGCAACTTCCAATGCACCAGTTTAGTCTATTTTACCCAATACGTTAAAGACATATTAAAAGGTCCGGATGGGCTTTATAATGTAATCCTTCAGCCCGGAACAGTGCCTCAAAGATACTTGCCATTGGCGGATCGTGATGGAAACTACTACATACAGGCAGAAAATGTTCAAAACCCCCATCTTGAAGCCGACTATGTGACGGCTCATTTTGCCATCCTTTATCCACAACCGATTCCGAATGCAGAGATATATATTTATGGGAAATTTGCCAATTGGCAATTATTGCCGGCTTTAAAAATGACCTACGACTACACTCATAAAGCTTATGTCGGAGCGGGAGAAGTGAAACAAGGATACTACGATTATATGTATGCGGTGGTTCCTGCGAATACCGGCAAACCGGACTTCGTCACGATGCAAAATAATTTCTATCAAACGCCCAACGAATACAGCATTCGTTTTTATTACTACGATCGTAACCTAATGTATTTTCGTTTCGTAGGCTATCAAACCTTGACATCCAACCTCTAAAATCAAAGATAAAAACTCAAAAACGCCCTACATCCCTTTTGCAATGGGACCAAGACCTCTTTGTGTTATAGATTTTTGGCATAGATTTTGTTGATGAATGAGAAATATTCATCATTAATTGAAAAGATACGATTATGAAAAACTTATTAGTACTATTTTGTATTTTGTTTGCAGTGGTAGGATGTCATTCTTCTAAAAACATAGCAAAGTTGAATGATGTGAAATGGGTATTGCAGACAATGAATGGGAAAGAAATAAAATTGAGCGATCAAAATAGCGAAATATTTATTCAATTTAATGAAGTCGATAAAAGAGCCAACGGACGTGCCGGATGCAATCGTTTCTTCGGAAATTATGAAATGGAAGATCAGCAACTAAAATTCTCGCCAATGGGTGCAACCCGTATGGCTTGTCCGGACCTCCAACTGGAATCCGAATTTTTCCAAATGTTGGATGAAGTTGACACCTACCAGATAAAAGACAACCAACTTTCATTCAATTCAAAAGGCAACGTAGTCGCTGTATTTAAAAAGACCGACGAGGTAAAATAAATTCAAACATACCCCTTTTTCCAATGCCGGAAACACTTTACCGGCATTCAATTCTTTTCGCTCATTTTTTAGTGCGGATGTCTCATTTTTATAACAATTTCTGATACCTCAATGGAGAAATCACCTAACAATTAAACGCGCAAAATCGTACAAACAATGTACCTAATGAGGGAGCCTAAAACCATACCTTGTTTTTCGATCTCCTCCAAACTTAATATTCATATTGCGATGTTAAGCTTTGCTAATTAAGAATTTGTTAATAGATACTTGGCAAAGATATTGTTATTATTGTACATATCAAAATTGATATAAAAAGACAACAACTTAATTCCGAAAAGAAATGAAAATAGCAAAGTTAATCCTGCCATTTATATGGGGGCTTGCAGGAGGAGCAATTGCCTTCTGGATGGCGGAAACATTCAGCCCAAAAACTGATAAAACTGCCTTCCCGCACGAGATCGTCGGACCGGGAAGTGTACGCTCTGTCGCAAATCAATCGGATGGCGATAGAGTGAACGGAGTAGCGGGGAGTATAGATCTACGGGAGGCTGCCAAAAAAACAGTACCTGCGGTTGTGAACGTAAAAACCATCCAGATGGGGCGTGAATACGTAGGAAACCCATTTGACTTCTGGTTTGGTGGCATTCAGCCACAAATGAGAGAAGTGCCGCAAAATATGGGAATAGGTTCAGGAGTCATCATATCAGAAGATGGCTACATCATCACCAACAACCACGTCATTGACAGGAGTGATAAAATCGTAGTGACATTGAACGATAAACGAGAATTTGAGGCGAAAATCATAGGGGCTGACCGCAACACAGACATTGCTTTATTAAAGATTGAAGCCTCCGATTTACAGCCGATAGAATATGGCAATTCCGATGATGTCGTTTTGGGAGAATGGGTACTTGCTGTCGGCAATCCCTATAATTTAAACTCCACCGTCACGGCAGGCATCATCAGTGCCAAAGCTCGGGAATTGGGTGGGCGGATGAACTTAGAATCATTCCTGCAAACAGATGCAGCCGTCAATCCCGGCAACAGCGGCGGTGCGTTGGTGAATGCAAAAGGAGAATTAATAGGCATCAATACAGCGATACAATCACCGACCGGAAGCTATTCAGGCTACTCCTTTGCGGTACCCGTCAACGTTGCCCGAAAAATAGTCGGCGACCTAAAAGAATATGGCAAAGTGCAAAAAGCAGTGATCGGCATTCGGATGAGAGAACTGACTCCGGCGGTCGCTCAAGAATTAAAGCTAAAAGAGCAAGCCGGAATATACATTGCCGAAGTGATACAGGGGGGAGCTGCCGCAAAAGCCGGATTAAAAGAAGAAGACATTATTATCAGTATTAATGGTATAGAAACAAAAACCTATCCCGAATTTCAAGAACAATTAGCCAAATACACACCGGGCAACACCGTAAAATTTGGAGTCATTCACGGTGGAAAAGAAAGAACAGTCGATGTATTACTCCAAAATTCATACGGCGATATGGAGGTAGAAAGTGATTTTGGTATCTTGGGAGCAGAGGTCGTCCCTCTCACTCAGCAAGATCGCTACCGTTTCCGTTTGAATAAAGGAGTAAAAATCAAAGCACTCAAAAATGGAAAATTCAAGTCCTCCGGCTTATCAGAAGGTTATATTATTGTTAAAATCAACGATGCTTCCATCTATGATAGCGAGGATTTAGAGAGGGCAATAAAGGCTGCCGGTGATGAAGGAGTGTTTGTCACAGCGGTGAGTCCGAGGGGAAGAGTAGAATATTTCGCTTTTTCGCTGCTGAATTAAAAAATGTTAATGAGATGAGAATGGTTAAATTTACAAATTGCTAAATGAATAAAATAACCTACCTTTGCGGGAAGTTTGCAGTGGTATAAAAAGACAGTATGAGACAACTAAAAATCACAAAATCAATTACAAACAGGGAAAGTGCATCTCTGGACAAGTATTTGCAGGAAATCGGTAAAGAAGAATTAATTACCGTTGAAGAGGAAGTAGAGCTGGCCCAGCGGATACGAAAGGGAGACCAGAAAGCACTGGAGAAGTTGACGAGAGCGAATCTGAGGTTTGTTGTTTCGGTAGCTAAACAATATCAGAATCAAGGTTTAAGCTTGCCCGACTTAATCAATGAGGGCAACTTAGGACTCATTAAAGCGGCTGAGAAATTTGATGAAACCCGAGGTTTTAAATTTATTTCCTATGCTGTATGGTGGATTCGTCAATCCATCTTGCAGGCTTTAGCTGAACAGTCACGTATTGTTCGTCTCCCCTTGAATCAAGTGGGATCATTGAACAAGATCAATAAAGCTTTTGCGCGCTTTGAGCAAGAGAACGAACGGCGTCCTTCCCCCGAAGAATTGGCGGAAGCACTGGATTTGCCTGCTGAAAAAGTGGCAGACACCTTGCGGGTATCCGGGCGGCACATTTCGGTCGATGCTCCTTTCGTCGAAGGGGAAGACAACAGTTTGCTGGATGTATTGGTCAACGATGATTCGCCTGTTGCCGACCGTACTTTAATCAACGAATCGCTTTCAACAGAAGTAGAGCGGGCTTTGTCTACATTGACCGAGCGGGAACGCGATATCATCAAACTATTCTTTGGTATCAACATCCAAGAAATGACTCTTGAAGAAATAGGAGAAAAATTTGGTCTGACACGGGAACGTGTCCGGCAGATCAAAGAAAAGGCTATTCGCCGTTTGCGCCATTCTTCCAGAAGTAAATTACTGAAAACCTATTTAGGTT
Organism: Odoribacter sp.; assembly: GCA_036657595.1. Taxonomy (GTDB): domain Bacteria; phylum Bacteroidota; class Bacteroidia; order Bacteroidales; family Marinifilaceae; genus Odoribacter. The sequence continues at coordinate 39,273 of JAVXFZ010000008.1, forward strand.
AACGATAAAAGCCATCCCGTCCGGATGGCTTTCTTTTTATCTCTCTATTCCTTTTATGATCCTCCTCGCCTTTTCGTTTGGATCGGGCGGACTGATCTATTTGTCATCGCCTCCTCCTCGCTTGCATAAAGTGCTTCTAAATAGCTTTCAAAATGTCTCTAAAGTGCAACAGGAAGCATTTTTGATACATTTTAGACCTATGGGGCATCCTTTTTATGGAATATGGAACGGGTAGATGAGCTGTTGGTGAGGGGAACTTGTCGGAGGCTTGCCTTTATTCTTCCCATTCGTTTTGCTTTTTTCCCAGATAGGAAGAGAAGGTGTCGTTTTTTGAAAAAAGGCACTTTCTGTTCAATTTGAAATTGTTGTTGGGTGATTATTTTATTTCCGGCAGGTCGATCCCCTTGATTTTACGGTAAAGATTTAAGGCGTATGAATCAGTCATACCGGATACGAAATCAACAACCGTCTGTATTTTGGTATACATCGAGTCTTCTTTATCCACTTTGTATTGTTCGGGCATTATGGATAGGATGTTTCGGGCGTAATAGGTTTCCGGTTTTAGGATGGCATCGGTGTACTCTTTGAGGATGGTTCCGAGAATTTTAAAGCCGGCGATTTGAATTTGAGTGACGATATTGGTGTGGTAAATACGCTCGTATGCCAACGTGGAACAGGCTTCGTAGGCTTCCCGATTCGTTCCGTTGACTTGTTTGATTAAGGTGCTGTTAAATTCTCCCGCCATAATGGCTTCGTAGTTTTGACAGAAAATATTCGAGCAGGCGTTGATCAGTTTGTTGATGATCCCGGCGCGGAGGAAAGCGATGCGTTCGTTTTTGTCGGTCACTATTTTGAAGGTGCGGGCGATGATTTTCAGGTCTTCTTTGTTCTCGTTTTTGTCATAAAAACTTTCCAAGATACTCACTGTCTCGTCGTAGGAGAGGATGCGCAATTTGTGTGAATCTTCGATGTCCATAATTTGGTAGCAAATGTCGTCGGCGGCTTCTACTAAGTAGACCAGTGGATGACGGACATATTGAAGCGGGTGGTCGCCGAGTTGACGTATGCCTAATTCTTCTGCCACTTGGCGGTAGATTTCTTTCCCGCTTTGGAAGAATCCGTATTTGAAGCCTTTGGCATTGGCTTTGGAGGATTCAAAGGGGTATTTGACGATGGAGGCAAGCGTGGTGTAGGTCATTGTGTAGCCTCCGGGACGTCGTCCGTTGAAACTATGTGTCAGCAGGCGGAAGGTGTTGGCGTTCCCTTCAAAATGGCTCAGATCGCTCCATTCGTCATCGGAGAGGAGTTTTTTGAAATAAAGTCCTTCGCCTTCACTGAAAAAGTAGGAGATGGCTTCTTCGCCCGAGTGTCCGAAAGGCGGATTGCCCAGATCGTGGGCGAGACAGCCGGTGCTGACGATGGTGCCGATCTCTTCGAGTATTTCGGGCGTTTCAACATCGACGTTTTGTTGTTTCAGGAATTGGCTGATTTTATTTCCCAATGAGCGGCCGACACTGGCAACTTCGAGGCTGTGTGTCAGTCGGTTGTGCACAAAGATATTGCCCGGAAGCGGGAATACTTGTGTTTTGTTTTGTAAGCGGCGAAAAGGGGAGGAGAAGATCAGTCGGTCGTAATCCCGCTGGAATTGGGAACGATCGTGTGAATGAAACAAGGAGGTGGTGTTGCCCGGATGATAACGATGTGCTGATATGAGTTTATTCCAATCCATTATAAGATAAAGTAAGGAGGTATAAATAGGGGGATGTGTAGATAGAATGTACTGACGTACTTATGCGTACGTCAGTACATCAGCACATTTGTGTTTTATTTCTTTACGAAATGGTAGTGACTTCCGAAGCGTTCAAAAGCCGCTTTGTCTAATTCTTCTTGACATTGCGGTGCAGCGATGGAAATCAGGGCTTTGGCACGATCTTGTAAGGTTTTGCCATAGAGATCGACAGCTCCAAATTCTGTTACTACGTAGTGTACGTCAAAACGGGTGGTGACTACTCCGGCTCCGTTCAATAGGGTCGGGCTGATTTTGCTGACTCCTTTGGCGGTGATTGCCGGCATTGCGATGATGGGTAATCCGCCTTCGCTGGCTGCTGCTCCCCGAATGAAATCGAGTTGACCGCCGCATCCGCTATAAAATTTGCATCCCAATGAGTCGGCATTGACCTGTCCGGTGATGTCGATGGATAAGGCTGAATTGATAGCGGTCATTTTGGGTTGTTGTGCGATGATACACGGATCGTTGGTATAGCCTACGTCCATCATAGCAACGGCAGGATTGTCGTCGATGAAGTTGTATACTTCTTTGGAACCCATCAGGAAGGTGGATACGATTTTTCCTTTGTCGTATTTTTTATTGAGGTTGTTGATAACTCCTTTGTAATAGAGGGGTAGTACGCCGTCGGCGAACATTTCGGTATGGATACCGAGATTTTTGTGGTTGCCGAGTTGTGATAGTACAGCGTTTGGAATGGCTCCGATACCCATTTGTAAGCAGGCTCCGTCTTCGATGAGGTTGGCGCAGTTTTTACCGATGAGAATATCTTGTTCCGATGGTTGGGCAGGTTTTGCTTCAATCAGCGGGGTGTTGTCTTCGCAGAAGATGTCGATGTCGGACATTTTGATGATGGCGTCTCCCCACGCACGCGGTACGTTGGGGTTGATGACTGCGATGACGGTCTTGGCATTTTGTACGGCTGCTAAGGTGGCATCAACGGAGGTTCCCATAGATACATATCCGTGTTTGTCCGGCGGACATACTTGGATCATCGCCACATCAACAGGGGTGAAACCGGCGCGGATTAGTTTTTGTGTTTCACTGAGGTGTACGGGGATGTAATCCGCCCAACCTTCTTGGGTGCATTTACGCACGTTATGACCTACGAAGTAAGATTCTAATTGGAAGGTCCCTTCAAATTCTTGTTCTGCGTAAGGTGCGCAACCTTCGGTGTGCAGATGTTGTACTTTAATGTCTTTCAGTTCGCCTGCACGTCCTCGTGTGCAAAGTGCCTGAATTAAACCCTGAGGTGCGCAAGCGACACTGTGGATGTGAATCCGGTCGCCCGATTTAACTACTTTTACAGCTTCATCGAATGATACTGTTTTAATTCCTTGATACATACTGTTATGATATTAGATTAAAATCCTTTCGTTCACAAATGCACGCGAAGTTAGGCAATTCAAGTGAAAAGTAAAATTATTTATATTTCTTTATCAGATTTTTAACCACTTCGGGGGTTAATTCGTAATCATTCAGCAATGGGAATCCTTCCCAGCGTACGATTCCTTTGGGATCAATGAGGATGACGTGTGGGATGCCTGTCACTTCCAATGTTTTTTTCAGAGTGGCTTTGGTATCAATGGCGTGGTAATATTCAATGATAGGGGTTGTCATTGCTTTTACTTTTTCTATTGTTTGATCTGAGATGCCGATGATAATGAGGTCGTCTTTGAATTGTTGTTGGAGTTTGTTGAGTTCGGGAATGACATTCCGACACGGACCACACCAAGTTGCCCAAAAGTCTATTAGGATGAATTTTCCTTGTGTGTCGGGTTTTTCACTGACCCATTCTTCTACGGTTAAAGCGGGAGCTTTTTGGTTGAGAAAGGATTTTGCCCAGAGTTGTTTCCCGTTGTTTGTTTCTTGTGAGAAAACGATGTTACTACATAGAAGTAGTACGATGATGGTGATGGTTGATTTCATTTTTTTTGATTTACAATTGTTTTGTCAAGTTATCTTTTCATTGCTCTATCCATATCTTTTTTGGCATCTTTGAGTTTCAGGCATTCGCGTTTGTCAAATTCTTTTTTTCCTTTCGCCAATGCGATGTGGAGTTTGGCAAATCCTTTTTCGTTTAAGAATACTTTTACGGGAACGATGGTGAGTCCTGATTCTTTTAGTTTTCGTTCTAATTTTGTTAATTCTTTGTGGGTGAGGAGGAGTTTCCGTTCGCGTTTTTCTTCGTGGTTGTAGTAAGTCCCCAGTTTGTATTCAGCAATGTGCATTCCTTTCACCCACAGTTCTCCGCGACTGAAAAAGCAATAGGAATCCGACAGGCTGGCTTTGCCCGCCCGGATGGATTTGATTTCTGTGCCGGTGAGTATGATCCCGGCGTTGTATTCTTCCAGAAATTCATAATCAAAGGAAGCGCGTTTGTTGCGTATATTGACTTCGTTGGGCATAATTTAATCTTATATGTTAAGAGCCGGAATATCCAGCAGGATTCTTAGTAGTTGAGTGATAATGGCAGGCATACAGATAATCGAAACGCAAAGGATGACGAAAATGTTGGTTCGTTGTCCCGGTTTTAGGGCGGTCACTTGTTGTAGTCCGACATATAGTGTTCTGATGAAGATGAAACTGAGCAGGGTGAACAGTTGCCCAAAGAAGGCATTGCCTAATACAGATCCAATGCTGTGGAAGGTAATGAAGATGGCTGAACAGTAGACGGTGATGTTGAGTGCCTGATTTTCCGGGATGTTTAGTTTCCCGCATAGGTATTCTTTGGCAATCCGATAAGATAGCCAAGTGCCCGCGCTTACTGCCAAGAAATTGATGATTCCCAAAGCGATGGATTGGTATAGGTTGTAGTCAATGAGGCTTAGCAAGAAGGTGAGGAGTGTGGTCGTCGCAGCGATCGGGAGGAGATAGTTTTTGTAGATTTTTTTCATCTCGCTATCTTCCTTGAGTACGGTGGACCAAGCTATATCAGGCTTCAATAATAGAAGTCTGGTGCGTTCGTATATGTATTTGAAATTTATTTTATTCATACGAATACAAAAGTATTATTTTTTCCTGAAATTGAATCGGTCCGGTTGATGTTTTATTCTAATCTGTGATCTTATCGTAAATCCTTTACCTGATTGGGTTGTGGTTATTTTCAATAAAAAAGTGGGATAAAGTGGTTTGAAGTGGGAAATAATTCTTAACTTTACATCACGAATAGATTCTTATATGTGTGAAATAAGACAGAATGTAAGTATTTGTTTTATAGTAATTTATGTTAATTTTGTCAGGACGTTTAAATTTAAAGAGTAGCTATGTCTTCTTTTATTGGCGATTATACTTGTAAGGCTGACAGTAAGTGTCGAGTGGTGGTTCCGTCCTCTTTCAGAAAGGTGATGGAAGCATCTGAACAGACGTTTTTTGTGCTACGTAAAAATATTTTCGGGAAGTGTATTGATATGTATCCGATGGAGGAATGGGAGCGAATGATTGCGGAGTTGAGATCTAAGTTGAATTTGTTTAATCCGAAGCACACGGTTTTTTTGAGGGAGTTTTGTCGGGGGATGCAAGAGGTGGAGATGGATACGAATGGACGGATTTTATTGCCGCGCCGAATGTTGGATGAAGTAGGGATAGATAAGGAGATGGTGATGGCGGCTCAGGATGCTATGATTCAGATTTGGGATATAGAGGCTTATGCGGAGGTGGCAGTGGATGCCGGCGGATTGGGGCAGTTGGCGGAGGAGATTTTTAAAAGTTGAAGATCGGAAGACGCAAGTTGAACGATGGCAGATGGGAGAGTAGGGGAATAAGAGGTAAAAAAAAGGAATTTAATTTTTAATTATATTATGTCGGAATATCATATACCGGTTTTGTTGGAGGAGTCTGTGGCAGGATTAAATATTCAGCCGGGCGGAGTGTATCTGGATTTGACGTTTGGAGGGGGTGGGCATACACGTGAGATTTTGAAGCGGATGGATGCGGAGGCTTGTTTGATCGGCTTTGATCAGGATGAGGATGCTTTGGGGAATGTGCCGGAGGATGAACGTTTTATTTTTGTGAATCATAATTTCAGGTATCTGCATAATTTTATGAGGTATTATGGTTATGAGGAGGTGGATGGTATATTGGCGGATTTGGGAGTTTCTTCTCACGAGTTTGATGAGGCAGATCGGGGCTTTTCGTTTCGTTTTGATGCCGAATTGGATATGCGGATGAGTCGGCGAAATCGACTGACGGCTGCCGGGGTGTTGAATACTTACGAGGCAGAACGGTTGACGGCGATTTTTAGAAATTACGGAGAGGTGGAGAATGCCCGTCGCTTGACGGATTGTGTTGTGAGGGCGAGAGAAGGTGGGGAGATAAAGACTTCGGAGGATTTTTATAAGGTGATTGAACCTTGTATTCCAAAGATGAAGGAGAAGAAGTATTTGGCGAAGGTGTATCAGGCGTTGCGGATTGAGGTGAATGGGGAGTTGGAGGCATTGGAGGAAATGATGGAGCAGGCGATGAAGGTGTTGAAGCCGGGAGGACATTTGGTGGTGATTACTTATCATTCGTTGGAGGATCGTATTGTGAAGAATTTTCTAAAATCGGGGAATGTAGAGGGGGATGTGAAAAAAGATGTGTTGTATGGAAATATTCATCATAATTTTGAATTGGTCAATCGGAAGGTGATTGTTCCGTCGGAGGAGGAGATTGAAAGGAATCCACGTGCACGTAGTGCTAAGTTGCGGATTGCCCGGAAAAAAGATTGATGGTGAGCGATTGTTTAACGTGTAATGATCAGTTGGTTGTAAGCTTTTAGTGATGGAACAGCAGGATGAAGATAAGGATATAAAGATCCCGGAAGAGGAGGTAAAAGAGGTGAAGAAAGCCTCTTCGATGAAGGGTATGCTGGAAGGTAGTTTGTTGGCAGAGAAATTGAGGAGTAACATTCGTTTTGTGTTGTTTGCAACCTTTTTGGGGATTTGGTATATTACGAATGGTTATTCAACAGAAAAGCTTCATCGGGAAAGAGGCGAACTGGAAAAAGAGGTGACAGATCTGAGGTTTGAGTCGATTACGACTGCCGCCGATTTGATGTTTATGAGAAAGCAGTCGGAAGTATTGAAACGGATACACCGGGAGGGGTTGACATTGGAGGAGAGTAAAGAACCGCCGGTAAAATTGTATAGGAGGTAGAGATGGCAATAAAAGATGACATCACTTGGAGGACAATTGTCGTGTACATAGTTATTATGTTGTTCGGTTGTTTGATTCTGGCGAAGGCTTGTATTGTGATGACCGTGGAGGGGACGAAATGGCGTAAAATGGCAACAGCTAATGTACCGATTGTTCCGGTGAAAATTAAACCTAACCGGGGGGATATTTGTGCCGCTGACGGTCGTATATTAGCGACATCGGTTCCTTTTTATGAGTTACGATTTGATCCTGTTGCTGTTAAGAAGAATATATTTGATGCAAAAATTGATAGTTTGGCTTATTGTCTTTCCCATTTTTTCAGGGATGGTAGTCAAGCGTATTATAGAAAGAAATTGGTTAATGCGAGGTATCGTAAGCCACGTCCGGATCGTTATTTGTTGCTGAATGATCGGAAGGTGAATCATTCTGATTTAAAAGAGATTCGTCAGTTTCCGATTTTTCGCTTGGGCAAGAATAAAGGTGGTTTTCAGGCGATTGTGAATGATAAGCGAATACAGCCACACGTGAATTTGGCTGTCCGTACAATTGGTTATTTGAATGATCAGGATGGTGCGCACGGGGGACGGGTAGGGCTTGAATCGGCTTTTGAAAATCAGTTGAAAGGGGAGAGCGGGGAAGGATATAAGCGGATGTTGTCGGGGACGTGGATGATTATCGCCCGCAAGGAGCCGGTGGATGGGCAGGATGTTGTGACGACGATTGATGTGGATTATCAGGATATTGTGCAGCACGCGTTGAAAAGGCAATTGGAAAAAAGCGAAGCGGGAAGTGGTTCGGCTATTTTGATGGATGTCAAGACCGGTGATATAAAGGCAATTGCCAATATGGCACGGAGTAAAAGCGGGGCGTATGTAGAGAGTCAGAATTTTGCCATCAGTGGTGCCGGAGAGCCCGGTTCGGTGATTAAAGCCGCGACGATGATTGCGCTTTTGGAGGATGGATGTGTTTCTCCCGATGATACGATTGATTTGGGTAAAACCGGGAAATATAAGTTTTATGATCGTACGTTGAGTGAGTCGCACGAAGGCTTGGGGAGGGTGACTGTGCAACAGATGATGGAAAAATCTTCAAACGGTATAGCTAAGTTGGTGTTTGATCATTATAAGAATCGACCGGAGAAATTTGTAAATCGGTGGTATGCAATGGAATTAGATAAGAAAACGGGTATCTGTCTTCCGGGAGAAACGGAACCTTATATTAAATATCCGAAAGGGAAGGGTTGGACGGGAATTACATTGCCGTGGATGAGTATTGGTTATGAGTTGAAGCTTACTCCCTTGCAGATTTTGGCATTTTATAATGCTATTGCGAATGATGGTCAGCGGATGCGTCCCCGTTTGGTGAAGGAGATCCGCAATCGGGGAGAGGTGGTTGAGTCTTTTGATACGGAAGAGGTGGGAGGACGGATATGTAGCAAGAAGACTTTGAATCAAGTGAAGGATATGTTGTTGGGTGTGGTGGAGAAAGGAACGGCACAGAATATTTGTACACCCAAATATCAGATTGCGGGTAAAACAGGTACAGCCAGAATGGCTGCTACTTCCGGAGGATATGGTGGAGGACGTTATCGGGCAAGTTTTGTAGGATATTTTCCGGCAGATCGTCCTTTGTATTCTTGTATTGTTGTGATTGATGATCCGAGGAATGGGTATTACGCTACGACGGTATCTGCTCCTGTATTTAGGGAAATAGCGGATAAGGTGTATTCGATGGCTTATATTCAGTATGGGAAGTCAGAATATGAGGTAGATAAGTCTTTGCCGGTTTGTAAAAATGGTTTAAGACAGGATTTTAAGACTGTTTTTAATGAATTGGATTTGGATTTGGATGGTGTAGGGGAAACGAGGGGTGCGGAATGGGTGATGACAGCGAGTAATGAGGGAGAAAATGTTAAGTTGAAGCCCCGAAAGGTTACTTATTCAACAGTTCCCAATGCCCGTGGAATGGGCTTGAGGGATGCTTTGTTTGTATTGGAAAATTCCGGATTAAAAGTCGGAGTAGTGGGTTCAGGTATGGTGCAAAGGCAGTCTATACAGCCCGGTGCAAGAGTGCGAAAAGGAAGTTATATACAGATTGTATTGAGATAATTAGTGATAAAATAGATGGATAAAGGCGGGAGGTTTGTTGATTTGTTGAACATTTGAACATTTGATAGTCGTGAAAAAATTAAAAGAATTATTGGATGGAATTCGTTTTGAGAAAATATGCGGTGACACCGAGATGGATGTCAATGCCGTGCATTTTGATTCCAGAAAAATAGGTAAAGGCGATTTGTTTGTAGCGCAACGAGGTGTGAGTGTGGATGGGCACGTTTATATTGCTAAGTCGGTGGCAGCGGGGGCAGTGGCTGTCGTTTGTGAGGAGTTGCCGAAAGAACTGACAGCAGGCGTGACTTATCTTGTGACGTTGGATTCGTCGGACGCACTGGGGAAGATTGCTTCAAATTATTACGGCAATCCTTCGCGGGCATTGAAATTGGTCGGGGTGACCGGTACGAACGGAAAGACGACAACGGCTACTTTGTTGTATGAATTAGTTCGTTTTGCGGGGTATAAAGCAGGACTTTTGTCTACGGTGTGTAATTATATCGGGGATGAGAAGATTCAGGCTACGCATACAACTCCTGACGCTTTATCTATTAATGAGTATATGCGGCGGATGGTGGATGCGGGATGTACCTATTGTTTTATGGAGGCGAGTTCGCATTCTATTCATCAGAAACGTATAGCCGGATTGGATTTTGATGGAGCTATTTTTTCTAATATTACTCACGATCATTTGGATTATCATAAGACTTTTAAGGCATATATAGAGGCTAAAAAGGCATTTTTTGACCGTTTGCCTGCTCACGCTTTTGCTTTGACGAATGCGGATGATAAGAATGGTTTGGTGATGTTGCAGAATACGGTGGCGCATTCATATACTTATTCGTGTCGGACGATGTCGGACTTTAGTTGTAAGGTGGTTGAAAAGCGGTTGGACGGTACGCTGTTGAAGTTGGACGGTTGTGAAGTGTGGACGAAATTTACGGGTGATTTTAATGCTTATAATATTCTTGCCGTTTATGCAACGGCTTGTTTGTTGGATTTCCCGAAAGAGGATGTGTTGAAGTATGTGAGTATGCTTGTGCCGGTATCCGGTCGTTTTGAAACGATGATTTCAGGAAAAGGGGTGATGGCTGTTGTTGATTATGCTCATACGCCGGATGCGGTGGAGAATGTGCTTTCTACGATCAGTGGGTTGAAAGGTAAGAATAATCAGGTGATAACTGTGGTGGGTGCCGGAGGAGATCGAGATAAAACGAAACGTCCGGAAATGGCTGATGCGGCTTGTCGGTATAGTGATCGGGTGATTCTGACTTCTGATAATCCGAGAAGTGAGGAACCGGAGGATATTATTCGTGATATGCAGACCGGAGTGAAAGAGGAGTATCAGAATAAAGTGGAAATCGTTGTCGATCGTCGGGAAGCGATTCGGCAGGCTCTTGCTATGGCAGGGAAGGGGGATATTGTTTTAGTTGCCGGAAAAGGTCACGAAGATTATCAGGAAATTAAGGGAGTGAAGCATCATTTTGATGATAAAGAAGTTATAAAAGAGGTGTTTAACTTTTAATTGTAAGATATGTTATACCATTTGTTTCAGTATTTAGAGCAGTTGCATTTTCCTGGTGCGGGAATGTTTCAATACATTACTTTTCGCTCAGCCTGTGCTATTATTCTTTCGTTGCTGATTGCTACGGTTGTGGGCAAGCGGGTGATTCGTCGGTTACAGAAACAGCAGATTGGCGAGGAGATTCGCGATCTCGGACTTGAAGGACAGATGCAAAAAAAGGGAACACCGACAATGGGAGGTGTTATTATTTTATTGGCGATTCTGGTGCCTGTGCTTTTGTTTGCCCGTTTGGATAATATTTATACGCAGTTGATGATTATTTCAACGATCTGGCTTGGATTAATTGGTTTTGCGGATGATTATATTAAAGTGTTTCGTAAGCACAAAGAGGGACTGAAAGGACGTTTTAAGGTGATCGGACAGGTCGGTTTGGGACTGATTGTCGGATTAACGCTTTATGTGAGTGATGATGTGGTTATTCGCGAGCGGGCAACACCTTCTGAAGTGGGAGTGGTGACGAGTATGGTGGATGAAGGTTTTTCTGAAGGAAACGGGAAGAAGATTTTAACTAAGGATGTGAAGTCAACACGGACTACTATTCCTTTTTTTAAAGGGAATGAATTGGATTATGCGTGGTTTACTTCTTTTGCCGGTAAATATGCGGATCAGATGGGGTGGTTGTTGTTTGTGATTGTGACTATTTTTATTATTACAGCAGTGTCGAATGGGGCAAATTTGACGGATGGACTTGATGGATTGGCGACGGGGACGTCGGCTATTATCGGGGCTACGTTGGGTATATTGGCGTATGTTTCAGGTAATATGGTCTATGCTGATTATTTGCATATTATGTATATACCCCATTCCGGGGAGTTGGTGGTGTTTATTTCTGCGTTTATCGGGGCAACCATCGGATTTTTGTGGTATAATTCTTTCCCGGCGCAGGTGTTTATGGGGGATACCGGAAGTTTGTCGTTGGGAGGTATTATTGCTGTTTTTGCGATCATTATACACAAGGAGTTGTTGATACCCGTACTTTGTGGTGTTTTCTTGGTGGAGAATTTGTCGGTGGTGATGCAGGTGAGTTATTTTAAATATACGAAACAGAAGTATGGTGAGGGACGTCGTGTTTTTTTGATGTCGCCCTTGCATCATCATTATCAGAAGAAGGGGATTCCGGAGCCGAAGATTGTTACCCGTTTTTGGATTATTGGGATTATTTTGGCAGTGCTTACGATTGTGACACTGAAAATTAGATAATGAAAAGATAGCGATTTTATTGCTGATAGGTAATTATAATAGAATTGATTATGAGATTGGTTATTTTGGGTGGAGGAGAAAGTGGCGTAGGAGCAGCCTTATTGGGTAGGAAACTGGGTTATGAGGTTTTTTTGTCGGATAAGGGTTGTTTGGCTGATAAATATAGAGGAATCCTGTTGAAGAATGGATTTGAGTTTGAAGAAGGACATCACACGGAGGAGCGAATATTTAATGCTGATTTGGTGGTGAAAAGTCCGGGTATCCCTGATACGGTGGCGATGATCGTGAAGTTGCGTGCCGAGGGGATAGAGGTGATCTCTGAAATAGAATTTGCGGGACGGCATTCTGCCTCTAAGATGGTTTGTATTACCGGTAGCAATGGTAAGACAACGACTACTTTGCTGATTCATCATATTCTTACGCATTGCGGTCGAGATGCCGGTTTGGCGGGGAATGTGGGTAGAAGTCTTGCGGCACAGGTGGCAGAGAATGCACACGAGTTGTATGTGGTGGAGCTTTCCAGTTTTCAATTGGATGGTATGTTCCGTTTTCGTGCTGATATTGCTATTTTGACGAATATTACACCCGATCATTTGGATCGTTATGACCATAAGTTTGAAAATTATATAGATTCAAAGTTTCGGATTTTAAATAATATGCGTCCACGGGATTTGTTTATCTATGGGCAGGATAGCGAGGCGGTGCGCCAGAAATTGAGTCGGTTGAAGGTGGAGGTTGATCAGCTTAGTTTTACTTATGGCAGTCGGGAGAACGGTTACGGAGCTTGGATGGAAGGAGGAGTTGTGGTGGCAAAATCGGATGATAGGGAATTTCGGATGAATCCCTCGGAGATTAGTATTAAAGGACGGCACAATGTTTATAATGCAATGGCAGCTATTTTGGCTTGTATGCGGATGGGTGTCAGTGATGGAGATATAGCAGAGGGTTTGCGGACTTTTCCACAGGTGGAGCATCGGCTTGAAACGGTTGTTGTGAAGTCGGGGGTTACTTATATTAATGATTCTAAAGCTACGAATGTGGATTCGTCGTGGTATGCTTTGGATAGTATGACGACTCCTGTGGTGTGGATCGCCGGAGGTACGGATAAGGGGAATGATTACAGCGTTTTGTTTGATTTAGTTCGACAGAAGGTGAAGGTGTTGATTTGTATGGGTTTGGATAATCGCAAGTTGATTGAGAATTTTGCGTCAATATGTAAAGTGGTCGATACCAATAATTTGGCGGATGCATTGAAGGCTGCCAGAGAGAATGCGGTTTGCGGGGATACGGTGTTGTTATCTCCTTGCTGTGCCAGTTTTGATTTGTTTAAGAATTATGAAAATCGAGGTGAGCTTTTTAAAGCTGCCGTTCGAGAGATAATCTGAGTTTAGGGAACGCAATGTGTAATTTGTAAGGTAGTTGTAGGTGGCTATATGATGAGCAATTGGAAAGATAAAATGGCGTTTAAGGGAGATAAGATACTTTGGTATATTATCATTATGCTGATGATTGCTTCGGTGATGGTCGTTTATTCGGCTACCGGGCGATTGGCATATAATGAGCAGGGAGGAAATACATTTTTTTATTTGATCAAACAATTGTTTTTGATTGGCGGTTGTTTTGCGATTATGTTTGTTGTTCAGTCTATTCATTATCGGAATTTTTATAAGTATGCGGGGGTATTGTTGTTTATTTCTGTTTTGCTTTTGATGTATGCCGCCTTTGGAGGAACTAATATTAATGGGGCAGGGCGTTGGATTCGTATACCTCTGATCGGTATGACCTTTCAGCCTTCGGAGTTGGCGAAGATCGCTATTATGATGTTTACTTCGCGGATATTGGCGGATGCACAGACGGAATATGGTTGTGAAGATAGTGCTTTGAATAGATTTCTTGTTTTTGTGGGTCCGGTGATTTTGTTGATTTTTTTGGATAACTTTTCTACCTCCGCCTTGGTGGGCTTGGTTAGTTTTATATTGTTTATGGTGGCGCGGATGCGCTGGAAAGTGTTGGGCATTACTTTTGGTGTGGCACTTTCGGCCATTATTATTGTTTTGGTGATTGGTTTTTGTGTGCCACAGGCGAAGGAATGGGGACGTATCGGTACGATGGTGAGCCGTATTACAGATTTTGCACAGGGGAGTGATGATAGCGATGGTTATTCTTATCAGTCGGTGCAGGCGCGGATTGCTGTTGCGCGGGGTGGTTTGATGGGGAATGGTCCCGGTAATAGTACGCAACGGAATTTTTTACCTCATCCGTATTCTGATTTTATTTATGCGATTGTGATTGAAGAGTATGGACTGGGAGGAGGAGGTTTTATAATGTTGCTCTATGCTGTAATATTGTTTCGGGTGGGGGTGATTAGTCGAAAGAGTTTGAAGGGGGCAGAATTGAATGCGCGGGGGATGCCGGATATATTTCCGGCGTTGCTGGTGACCGGTTTAGGTTTGACGATTGTGATTCAGGCGATGATTAATATGGGCGTATGTGTGGGGGTGTTGCCCGTTACGGGGCAGACTTTGCCATTGGTAAGTATGGGAGGAACATCGCTATGGTTTACGAGTGCCTCTTTTGGTATTATTCTTAGTATTGCTCATACTTTTTCACCTGAAGGTCAGGCAGAAGAAGCTGAGAGAATGAGATGGAAGAGTGAAAAGTTGGTGAAACCGGAGAAACGAAAGAAGAAGGAAGAGTATGAGGATTTACCTGTTAACGAGGAGGAGGAAGAGGATGATTGGGTGGAGGGTGAATTACCGGAAGTGAAGCCGGAAGAAAAACCGACGAAACCAATACGGCGACGAGGACGGCGAGTGGCTGATGAAGAATCGGAAAAAGAAGAGGATATTGATATTATCGGAGAAGAGGGAATGAAAGATATGAGTGAGCAATTGGAAAGTGAGGGACGTGAAGTTTTAAAGGAGTTGCGGAGAAGGGGGAGAAGAGCTAATTTGGAGGATTAAAGATTAAATTAGATATATGTATGAAAAGAGTGATTGTCAGTGGTGGCGGAACGGGAGGTCATATTTTCCCCGCTTTATCAATTGCTAATGCTTTAAAGCGGTTGGAGCCGGATATGGAGATTTTATTTGTCGGTGCAGAGGGGAAAATGGAGATGGAAAAAGTGCCTGAGGCGGGTTATCGAATAGAAGGTTTGCCGGTGAGAGGATTGCAGCGGCGTTTGACGTTTGAAAATGTGAAGGTGTTGGTGAATCTTTGGAAGAGTTTGCGGAAGGCACGTCGGATTGTGAAGGAGTTTAAACCGGATGCTGTTGTCGGAGTGGGAGGGTATGCCAGTGGACCGATTGGGCGTGTGGCTGCAAATGCCGGTATTCCGTTGATTTTGCAAGAACAAAATTCGTATGCCGGAGTGACAAATAAATTATTGGCGAAGAAAGCTTGCCGGATCTGTGTAGCATACGAAGGTATGGAGCGTTTTTTCGGGAAGGATAAGATTGTATTTACCGGGAATCCTGTACGCAAGGATTTGCTCGGTGGAGAAAATCTACGGGGAGAGGGAATGTCTTTTTATTCTTTGGACCCGTCGAAAAAGACTGTTTTGATGACAGGAGGAAGTTTGGGTGCCGGGACATTAAATAAAGCTCTTTTGAAGGCGATGGATAAAATTGCTACGTGGAAAGAGGTGCAGGTGTTATGGCAGTGTGGCAGTTATTATTATGAAGATTTGAAAAAGCAATTGGAGGGAAAGTTGCCTGATAATATTCGTTTGATGCCTTTTTTGAAACGGATGGATTTGGCTTATGCTTGTGCGGATGTGGTGATTGCCCGTGCTGGTGCTGGGACTATTTCTGAGTTGTGTTTGTTGGGAAAGGTGGCTGTATTGATTCCTTCGCCGAATGTGTCGGAGGATCATCAGACGAAGAATGCAATGGCTTTGGTGAATAAAAATGCTGCTGTGATATTGAAGGATGCTGAGGCTGAAGAGAAGTTGGAAGCTGTATTGTCGGATATTCTGTCTGATGGAAATCGTCGATTGGAATTGCAAAAAAATATTATGAATCTGGCTGTCCATCATTCGGATGATAAGATTGCGAAAGAGGTATTGAAAGTAATTGAGGAAAGTAATCGTTTTTGATGTATAGCTGGAATGGTTTGTTTGTCAGAAATTGTTAAAATATAAACGAAACGTCAAGTTGATGATTCAGTGAACTTAAATCGTCTTTGTTATGGCAGAAATTTTAAGTAAAGGAATAAAAAATATATATTTTTTGGGGATCGGTGGGATCGGAATGAGCGCGTTAGCGCGTTATTTTAGGGCTTGTGGATATAAGGTTGCCGGATATGACCGTACTCCTTCACCATTGACGGCTAAAATGCAAGAGGAGGAGGGGATCGCCATAAATTATCGGGATGAGGAGGAGGAAATAGCTTTGGAGTATAGAGATACTGAAACGACTTTGGTTGTTTATACACCGGCAATTCCTGCGAATAATCGGCAATTGCTTTTTTTGAAGGGTTTGGGCTTTACGTTGCATAAGCGGGCAGAAGTGTTGGGAATGATTTCTCGTCAAGGGAAGGCGATTTGTGTCGCTGGGACTCACGGTAAGACGACGGTTTCGACGATGGTCGCTTTTCTGCTTTATCATTCTTCTGTCGGATGTAATGCTTTTTTGGGTGGAATTTCTATGAATTTTGGAACCAATCTTTTATTGAATCGTAAGTCTCCGTATATTGTGATTGAAGCAGATGAGTTTGATCGTTCGTTTTTGCATTTAAGCCCGAAAATGGTGGCAATTACGGCAATGGATGAAGATCATTTGGATATTTATGGAGATAAGGCTAATCTGACGGATGCATTTGAAGCATTTGCTCAAAGGGTGTGTCCTGATGAAGGAAGGCTTTTTATCAAGAAAGGTTTGATGTTGGAAAAGACGGCGGTGACGGGATATTATGGCGTAGAAACGCCGGCTGATTGTGTCGCCGACCATTTGAGGGTTGAGGAGGGACATTATGTCTTTGATTATCACGGACGGGGGGTGGAGATGAAAGAATTGATGTTGGGTGTTCCGGGACGTTTGAATGTGGAGAATGCTACGGTAGCTATTACGCTGGCACTTGAAGCGGGGGTGAAGCCGGAGGAGATCCGGGCGGCATTGCCTGAATTTAGAGGAGTATTCCGCCGTTTTAATATTCATATTAATACGGGCGATTGTATTTATATTGATGATTATGCGCATCATCCGCGTGAAATAGAGGCAACATTGCGTTCGATTCGGGAAATGTGGCCGGAGAAGTCGCTGACGGTAGTTTTTCAACCACATTTGTTTTCTCGTACGCGTGATTTTTATCCTGATTTTGCGCGTAGTTTGAGTTTGGCGGATGAAGTTGTTTTGTTGGATATTTATCCGGCACGGGAGTTGCCTATTCCGGGGATTACTTCGGAAGTTATTCGTGAACGCTTGACGGTGACAGGAAGAATTTTATCCAAAGAAGGATTGAAGGATTACATTCGGAATGAATTTCAAAAGGGTATTTTAGTGACGATGGGGGCTGGTGATATAGATCGGATGGTGGAGGAAATCAGGACGGATTTGATGGCTAAAAATTGAAAAATGAAAGGGCTGATAGCTGAAAAAATAGTGATAAGAAAAAGGAATTAAGAACGACCTACTGCTCTCAATAATAGAGTTTATGAAAAAAATATTACCTTATATATTATCTGTTAGTTTGCTTGCATACTTGATAATTGTGCTTACCTTTGCAACGACAAAATTGGAGGAGGTTAAGTGTAAGGGATTGCAGGTTGTCGTTGATGATACCGGGGAGAATGCGTTTATTGATGAAGAGGGAGTTTTGAGGGTGATTAAACGTGGATATGGTGATTTAAATGGTCGGAATGTTGTTTCTATTGATAAAGACAGTTTGGAACATATTTTGATCAGAAATTCGGTGATAAAGTCGGCTCAGATTTACTACAGTTTAGACGGTTATTTCCATATAGAGATCACACAACGAATGCCTGTATTGAGAGTTATGACAGGTGAAGGTTATTATGTGGATGAAGATGGAAAGGTGATGCCGTTATCCGGGAAGTATACATCGCGTGTGGTGGTAGCTACCGGAAATATATCCAGAAAATTTGCTTGTAGCGGATTATTTCCTTTTGTGATGGCATTGAAAGACGATGAGTTTTGGAATGCATTGGTTGAACAAATTATTGTCATAAATGGCGATGAGGTTGTTTTGATACCTAAAATTGGTAATTTTAGAATTGTCTTAGGACAGTTGGAGGAGGTAGATAAAAAGTTAGATAATTTGCGATTGTTCCTTCACGATGGGATTTCCTTGAAAGGATGGAATAGATATAAGGAGATCAATTTGAAGTTTGAAAATCAAATTGTTTGTGTAAAAAAATGAATGAAGTAATGAAATTGTAAGAAGATATGGGTTTTACTGCATCTTTAGATATGGGGTCTGAAAAAATGGTGATGGCATTGGCTTCGACTGAGAATAATGCTTGCCGTTTGACTGGTATAAAAATAGTAGCTTCGCAGGGTATTGAGCGTGGAATAGTGAAGGATAAAGAAAAGGTACGTGCCTGTATCCGCGGGTTGATGTCAGAATTGTTGAAAGAGCGTGACGTGGATGTTATGATTGTGGCATTGTCGGGTGATGTTTTGCGTATATCGGAGCGACGTATCACGGTGCCTTTGCAGAAAAAGGTGGTTGAGCAGAATGACTTGTTGAGAGCAGAACAACGTTGTATTGATGGCTTTGAGGAGGGACACGATGAGTTGGTGGACGTGATTCCTGTTGCTTATTCTATTGATAAAGGGGATTTGATCGCCGATCCTTTGGGACGATCCGGTCGGCATTTGGAGGTTACCTATCAGGTGTATGCTGCCGGATGTGATTATTTGGAGGGAATTCGGAAGTTGTTTGATGGTACGGGGATAGGGGAAGTTTGTTTTTCTCCGGCGGTACGTGCTTACAGTGAAGCTTTCGATGTAGAGAAGGTGAAAAAGGATTTTGCCTTGGTGGATTTTGGCGCAATGAAGATAAATGTGGTGCTTTTCCGTGATGGTATGTTGGAATATGAGGCGTGTTTGCCATTGGGAGCACATAGCATTGATAATGATATAATGAAGGCATTTGCATTGAGTGGTGGACAAGCTCGTAAGTTGAAACACGAGTATGGGCAGGCATTAAGGTCTGCTTGTAAAAATAAAAAATTGCAGATTCCTGATACACGGTTGACCTTAGAAAGCCGTGATTTGGCGATGGTGATTCAAAGTCGGGCAGAGGAGTTGTTGGAAGGGGTGGTTTATCAATTGCAAAGTTGGGGATTTGACGAGCCGGAGGATGAGATTTTACTGACGGGTGGAGGAAGTCGTTTGCAGGATATAGATACCTTATTGAATCGACTTTCCGGCCATCGGGTGGGGCGGGTCATAGCGAAAGGGATACATACCACGCGAGAGGAAGTGTTGCATACGCCTGAATATTTGGTGGCTTTGGGGTTGTTGTTGTCTGATCGACAAGCTCCCCAAGAAACAAAGGGTAGTTTGGGCGGAAAGATTACCAAAGGATTGAAGGGCATTTTTGGTATTTGATGTTTTAATATGAAGTGATTTAGTTATTTATTTATAGTGTTAGTTTTTATCTTATATCTTTTTTGTTATGGAAATAGATGACGACTTAATTTCGCTGAAGTTACCGGATCAGGGGCAAGAGGAATCGATTATTAAAGTGATCGGTGTCGGTGGTGGCGGAAGTAATGCTGTGAACCATATGTTTTCTCAGGGAATTCACGGTGTCGAATTTGTCGTTTGTAACACGGATATACAGGCTTTGCGACAGAGCCGGGTGAAGAATCGTATACAATTGGGGAAGGAGCTTACGGATGGACGTGGGGCAGGATGTCAGCCTGAACAGGGACGTTTGTCGGCGGTTGAGAGTATTGATTTTATTAAAACGATTCTTCAGCATAATACCCGTATGGTATTTATCACAGCCGGAATGGGCGGTGGAACGGGTACAGGAGCTGCACCGGAAATTGCAAGGTTGGCTCGAGAGATGGGGATATTGACGATTGGAATTGTCACCGTACCTTTTAGTTTTGAAGGGAAACGAAAGATAGAGCAGGCGATGGAGGGGATTGATGAATTGGAGGAGTATGTCGATGCTTTGTTGATTATTGCCAACGAACGACTGCGAGAGATATATGGCGACTTGAAATTGTCGGATGCTTTTTCTATGGCTGATAATATATTGACAATTGCAGCTAAAAGTATAGCGGAGATTATCACGGTCAAGGGATATGTGAATGTCGATTTTGCCGATGTGGAGAGTGTTATGCGTGAGAGTGGCGTTGCCTTGATGGGAGCTTCTGAGGCAGAAGGGGAGGAACGTGCAATGGAAGCTTTGTCAAATGCATTGATATCTCCTTTGCTGAATAGTAATGATATTCGGGGCGCTTCGAATATTTTACTGAATATACTTTACGGTGAAAAAGAGGTGACGATGGATGAGATTAGTTTGATTACCGATACGTTGCGAGAGAAGGTAGGGAAGAATGTAAATGTTATTTGGGGAGCGGGTAAGGATGAGGTTTTGGGTGAAAAGTTGCGTGTAGCTGTTATTGCTACTGGTTTTAATAGTAATGGTGGTAAGGTATCGCCTGCTATATCACAACGAAAAGAAACTCCTGTTGCACAGACTGTTTCTGTTGCACCGGAAGCTCCTGTGAGTAAGCCTTATTTTAAGGTGGAAACTTTGCCTGATGATTTAGAGATGAGGGTGGTTAATCCGGTAGAAGTGGAAAATGAAGCACGTCAGCGGCGACAGAAACAGGAGGATGAGCGTGAACGTCGGCAGCGACGGAATGTAAATCGGCGTACTGAAGATTTTGAACGTGGCAATCGTGGTCTGAATGAGGTGCCTGATACCAATAGTTGGCTAAAGAATAAGATAGGGACATTATTCAGCGATGATGAATAAAATGCAATGGACGAGCAAGAATGAATGATAGAATAAAAGGGGTGAATAAGTGAAGAGGTTCAACATTCAATATTTAGTGATCGACAGATAAACGGATAAACGAATAAACGAATTAGGGTCATGGTTGACGGATTTATAAATTTTAATCTGAATGAGAAGACTCCCACTATTATTAAAGTGATTGGCGTAGGAGGAGGAGGAGGAAATGCAGTGGAGTATATGTACGATAAGGGGATCTGCGATGTGGATTTCGTAATCTGCAATACAGATTATCAGGCATTGAGGAATAGTCCGATACCTTTTAAAATACAGCTTGGCAAAGAACTAACGGAAGGACACGGTGCTGGTAATAATCCGGTGATGGGTGAACAATCAGCGCAAGAAAGTTTGGGTGATATAGAAACGCTTTTGCAAAATAATACCCGAATGGTGTTTATTACGGCTGCGATGGGAGGTGGAACAGGCACAGGTGCTGCTCCGGTGATAGCAAAAATTGCTAAAGATATGGGTATCCTTACCGTCGGTATTGTTTCTGTTCCGGCACGCTTTGAGGGTCCGAAACGGCTTGATCAGGCTCGCGACGGATTGAAGCGATTGAAGGATCACGTTGATTGTCTTATTATGATAGATAATGAAAAGATAAAGTCAATATATGGTTCTCAAACAATTTCTGCTGCTTTTGCTAAGGCGAATGATGTGTTGAATATTGCGGCGAAAGGAATCGCTGAGATTATTACGCTTCCCGGTTATATCAATGTTGATTTTGCTGATGTGAGAACAGTGATGACCGATAGTGGTGTGGCTATTATGGGGGCGGCGCAGGCATCCGGTGAAGATCGTGCAATACGTGCGATAACGGAGGCATTAGAAAGTCCATTGTTGAATAATAATGATATTTTAGGAGCAAAGGATATATTGTTGAATATTACGTCCGGTACGGATGAAATCACGATGGATGAGATGTCGCAAATTACTTCGCATATTATTCAAAAGGTGGGTAATAGTGCGGCAGTGATCTGGGGGGTAGGTACGGATATTAATTTAGGGGATGCCATCTCTGTAACGATAATTGCTACCGGTTTTCCTACCGGTGATATAGAGCTGTTTGGAGAGGATACGGTGAGTACGGATGTGGATAGACCTGTTACATTAAAAGATGCAGTTGTCAAACCGGGATTGACTGCCACAGCAATACAGGAACTTGAAAGTGTCCCTGCTTTCAAGAGGAGGGAATTGAAAGTCAATTGAAAATGAAAATAACTACTGATCTTTCAGGGTTAAAAAGATTAGTGGGATAAAAAATGCAGATCGCTGCATTTATATTGAGAATACGGCGTTTGCCGTTTGTGAAGCAGCTAAGGCTGCAATAATTTTAACGCAGTCACAGGCTGCTTGTAACGCAGTCATAGGCTGCATAAATAATCGAATGGAAAAATTTAAAGAATTAGGTTTAGAAGGAGAAATCCTTAAGGGAATTGAAGATTTAGGGTTTGATATGCCCACACCAGTGCAGGAAAAAGTGATCCCAGTGATTTTAGGGGAAGGGAATGATTTGGTTGTACTTGCTCAAACAGGTACAGGAAAAACTGCCGCTTTTGGTCTACCGTTGTTACAAAAACTCGATACCTCTTTGAATGAGGTGCAGGTGCTTATTTTGAGTCCTACTCGGGAATTGTGTATGCAAATTGGTAAGGATTTAATGAATTATGCAAAATACAGGAAAGATATTCGTGTTGCTTGCGTATATGGAGGGACGGATATTCGCAGGCAGATGAGTGAATTGAATAGGGGTGTACACGTTTTGGTTGCAACACCGGGACGGCTTTGCGATTTAATGAAGCGGAATGCTGTGAAGATCGTACACGTGCGGTCTGTAGTACTCGATGAGTCGGATGAGATGTTGAATATGGGTTTCAAGGAAGATTTGAATTTTATCTTAGACGAAACACCATCGGAGAGAAATACTTATTTGTTTTCTGCAACAATGCCGCGCGAGGTGGAACGGATTGCGAAGCATTATATGCGTAATGCACAAGAAATTTCTACCGGAAAGAAGAATCAAGGAGCTGATACGGTGTCGCACGAGTATTATCAAGTGCTTGCTCGAGACTGTTATGAAACTTTGCATCGTGTGATTGATTGTTCTCCTGATATGTATGCAATTATCTTTACACGTACGAAAGTGGATGCACGGGATATTGTGCGTAAACTTCAGAAAGATGGGATTGATTGTGATGCTTTACACGGTGATTTGAGTCAGGGACAACGCGATGAAGTGATGGAGCGTTTCCGTGGAAAACGTTTGAAAGTACTGGTCGCAACCGATGTGGCTGCTCGTGGTTTGGATGTTGATAATCTGACTCACGTAATCAATTATAATTTGCCGGAAGATGTGGAAAGTTATACCCACCGTAGTGGTCGTACCGGTCGTGCCGGTCGTGAGGGTATTTCGGTAGCGATTATCAATTCAAAGGAAAAGGGGAAATTGCACAGGATTGAGAGTGTGTTGAAAAAGAAATTCCAATATCGGGAAGTGCCTCGTGGAGAGGAAGTATGTCGGGCACAACTTCTTTATTATGCTGATAAGATATTGGCATCGGAGCCCAAAGAGATGCTTGATAAATATCAGCACGAATTATTTGAGAAATTTGGTGAACTGACAAAAGAGGAGTTGATACAGAAAATAGTGTCGTACGAATTTGGGAAATTGCTTAAGAAATATGCTTCGGTGAATGACTTGAACATTTCAGAGGATGAGCGGCACAGTGATCGGGGTGCCCGAACTGAAGGACGTGGTGAGGTGCGTAGAGGTGGACGCGATAGAGAAGAAAGCAGTTCATTTACCCTTTTCAACGTGAATGTAGGTCGGGAAGATGGTTTCACTCCACGCGACCTGATGGCAATTATTAATACTTATTCTCCACGAAAAGGTATTGAGATCGGTGGTATACGAATCTTTGACAACAATACGAAGTTTGAGGTAGATATTCGAGGAATAGAAGGATTTATGTCCAATTTTAATAATGTGAATTTTAATGGACTGCCTTTTACTCTTTCAGAATTACAGGAACGCTTTAGTCGTGGCGGAGATAGAGGTGATCGCCCTCGTGAATTTGGTGATCGTCGAAATTCTACGGCGAATAATAAATGGCGTTCTGAAAACCGACGTAGCGATGGTAGTAGTCGAGGACGTTTCGGTGAAAAGAAGAAAGGGATAGATAGTGTTAGTCGTCCACGTAAGAAATATTAAACCGGATTTCGTTTTAGTTGCTTTTACTTAAAACATAAAGAAGTCACACCTTGGTGTGGCTTTTTTGTATTTTAGAAAATTATTCTCCATTAAGATATAGTTTGACCTATTATGACTAATGTTTGGAAGAATAAATATCCAAATATTTATAGATTTTGTAAGTATTCAAATAATAATTTATTTTTTTTAGATTTTTTCTTCTTTTCATTCACCCTCTTTTCTAAAAAATCTGTTCTACTATAACAAAGCAAAAATAATCGTTCCTTTATTTGGGTGATTAAAGTGCAGAAAAAAGATAAATAAGGAGGAATGAAAAAATATAGATGTAAGTTGGTGTAGATAAATGCAAATAAGAAAAAAAAGAGGGAAGAATTAATAAAAAGTATTGTTGACTATGGAGGATTTTTTACCTTCTATTTTCGACTCAAATAAAGGAACGTTTTTTATGGATACAGAAGAGATGATGCAACACATATTGCTTTTGCTAAAAGGTAAAGCGACAGAAAATGAGGAAAGATTGGTGCGGGAGTGGTTTGATGAGAGCGAAGAGCATAGAAAGAGATACAAAGAAATCTGTGAGACGTATTATAAATTACAATTTGGGGCACAATGGAAAGAAATTGACCTTCAAAGGGCGATTGAAAAATGCACCACACAGATTGGTAAAAAACGACCATTGAACAGAAGAATCTATCGTTTATCCACAGTGGCTGCTTTATTGTTGCTTTGTATAGGAATTATGATTCTAATGCGGCGACCGGAAAATAATGTTATAAAAGTAGCTGTATGTGAAGATGTGAGGTTTGGAGAGAAAAAAGCGATGTTGACATTGGCTGATGGAAAACAGATAAATCTAACAGAAGGTAAAGAAGTGAACGTTGATTTTGGATTTGCCCAAGCGATGGAGGATTCTACCGGTGGATTAGTGTATCGTTTTAAAGACACTTTGGGCAGTTGTAATGAATATCACACATTAACAGTACCCCGTGCAGGAGAGTATGTAATGGTTTTATCGGATGGAAGTCGAGTATGGTTAAATTCTGAAACGGAAATGAAATATCCGGTTGTATTTAGTAAAGATAGACGAGAAGTTTTTGTGACAGGTGAAGCTTTTTTTGAAGTGGTAAAAGATTCTACTCGACCTTTTATTGTATGTACAGCGAAGACCCGGACAACAGTATTAGGCACTTCTTTTAATGTGATGTCCTATCAGGATGAGCAACAAACGGAAATAACATTAGTGCAAGGAGCCGTGAGTGTGGACGCAGGAAAGGATAATTGTCGGATTTTACCGGGGCAGCAAGTATTGGTGAATAATCGGTCACTTAAGATGGATAGGAGGGAGGTGAACGCATCGTTCTATACATCGTGGAAAGATGGTTTATTTGATTTTGACAATATGCCACTAAGCGAATTGGTGGCGAAATTAGAGCGATGGTATGATGTAGATTTCTTTTTTATGAGTCGAGATGCAGCAGAAAGGCGATTTACCGGAGCAATCAAGCGAAATAATACGTTACAATTTATGTTGGATTTCATACAAAAGACATCCGGGGTGCATTGTGTAATTAAAGGGAAGACGGTGACTGTATGTGATAATTAAATTAATAAATAAAATAGGACCGGCTGATGTTGCGACCATCAACCAGTCCTCTCATTTGTATATAAATACTTAATAACAAATCTATGAAAAAAAAACCATTTAATGGGTTCGTTTTGCGAAAAAATGGACTATGGAGAACTTTTTTAATTATGAAGTTAATGATGTTTTTTCTTTTTTGTT